>NZ_JBXWRY010000038.1:0-35406 GCF_059613135.1 Ruegeria sp. BHSB196 | reverse complement strand
TGAAGCGGAACGGCTTTTTCGGCAAGCCTGGCCACGGCTTTGTCCTCGGCAAAATGGGTAAGCCTAAGAGTCGCAAACCCTTCGTGATGTCCAAGGTGTTCCCCCATGCCCTGATCGTCGCCCCGACCGGACGCGGCAAAACGACGGGTTTCGTCATCCCGAACCTGCTTACCTATCAGGGCAGCGCGGTGGTGTTGGACGTGAAGGGTGAGAACTTCGAGGCGACGGCGCGCCACAGGGCCGCACAGGGCGACAAGGTGTTCCGGTTCGCGCCAACAGATTGGAAGGATGGTCGCTCTCACCGGTACAATCCTTTGCTGCGCATATCGGCGCTGGAAAACGTCGACCGTCAGCAGATGGAGCTGCAACTTCTGGCTTCGCTGTTCCTGCAAGCAGATAACGACCGCGTCCAAGGACTCCTCGATGGCGGTATCGATCTATTCGTGGCGGCAGGACTTTTGGCGTTCGAGCGCAAGCGGCCGACCCTGGGTGAGATTTACCGCATCACCGCGTCGGGCGGGGACAAGCAGAAGGAATACCGCCGCCGCGCCGATGAAGTGGTCAACCCAGCCGCCAAGCTGATCTTCATGCGCATGGCCTCAACCAACAACGACACGTTAACGTCCTACCTGTCGCTCTTGATGACATCTGGCCTCAAACAATGGTCCAACCCCGCCATCGACCGTGCAACCGCAACCTCAGACTTCGACTTCCGCGACATCCGAAAAACGCCGTTTTCGGTCTATCTCGTGGTCGAACCGCTGATGGTGAAACCGCTCGCGCCGCTTATCCGTCTGTTCTTCTCGGACTTGTTGGCATCGCTGCAAGATCATGAACCCGGCAAGGACGAGCCTTGGCCTGTGATGATCATGCTCGATGAGTTCAACCGCTTGGGCAAAATGCCCATCGTTCTGGACAGCATCGAAACCCTGCGATCTTACCGGGCGAACCTCGCGATCGTCACACAGACGATCCCGGCGCTGGACGAAATCTACGGTGAAAACGCCCGCCGCGCCTTGCAGGGCAACGCGGGTATCAAGCTCTATCTGACCCCCTCAGACGAAAAGACCATCGAAGAGCTCAGCAAGGCCGTTGGCAAAACAACCAAGCGCGTTGTGACCCGCTCGCGTTCTGTCGGCCGAAACCCTTTCGCTGGTCGCAGCATGTCTGAACGGACTGAAGAAACCGCGCTCCTACCCGAGGATGAGGCACGGCGCATGGATCTTGATGACATTGTTCTGGTCGTCGACGCGCAAATGCCCGTCCGCGCCAAGCGGATCAAATACTATGACGACAGGTTCTTTAAGCAGATTTTCGACAAGCAGACCGGCGATCTACCTTATCCCTCGGCAGGAGACCAGATGCGCGGGCTGCAAGGGCAGATCAAGGCACTGGAGGCAAAGATCGGAGAGCTTGAGTTGCCGAAGGTGGTGCCAGTTGGTGGTTCCGCAGGCGGTGGGAAACTGCGAGAAGAGGTCGAAGACCTTGTCAGCGAACAGCGGGAAGTAACGTCGGACGACACGCCTAGCCGGGGCGAGTATCAGGCTGGGACAGATCGAATGGAGAGATTTTTGGAGGAGGCAGCTCGGGGATGAGATGGGAGAGCAGACACTCACCGCGGCCGCACGAAAAAAGAAGGGCATGAGAAAGGAAACCGGGAAAAACGGCTTCAATTCGATAGGCCGCCCTTCAATTTTCAGCCACTTCCGGCTCTAGCTCTTCAGCGTGCTCTTCTGCTACTCCAACAAGATGCTTCTCGTAAGTCTTCTTGAGGTATTTTAAGGCACTGTCCGTATCGACGTTGGCATTTAGTTTATCCTGCACAAACTTCATTCGCGACTTGCATGCATCCAGAACCTCCGCCCAGCTTTTCACCCACACCTCCACCATGCCATCATCAGACGCATAGATACGACCAGGTGGACAGTTTAGCTGACGGGTCTTCCTCTTGGCGCTGGCGTCCAGTTCATTGGAAACTACCCAGAAGCTCCATCGCGTATTCAAATGTCGAAAACGCTCATCCTCGATCACAGCGAATGCATAGTCTTCGATCTGATTGATCTCTGCTGAACCTATTTTGCAACTAGGTCTTTTTAGTTCCACAATGAGATGCTCACATTCGCCTTCCCGACGCTGTGGAAGCGCCCTGGACAACATCAAGTCGACGATGCCCACCTTTCCATCCACCCGAGTAACGGGGCGATCGATGACGGTATCCTTTCCGATTATCTTTTGGTGCTTCCGTAGCACCTCGGTCAGCGACTGGTCATCGACGGTCAGGTTGAACTCTTCTCCGAATATCCATGTGTTGTTTTCGGCGATTAAGCGGTGCAGTTGGCTGCGCTCTTTGAGGTGCTTTTTCGTATCAGGGTGAAATATCAGCGCTTCTAACCCGGTAGCGAACCTGAGCCGATCAGATACCAACCTCGCGGCGCTGATAACGTTGGCTAGATCGGCTTCTTCAAGCAGCTTGGACATTTCCTTCTGGGTTTTTGGCGGAAGCTCCAGAACTTCAGTTAAAATATGTTGTAGCTCGTCGGGGCCTTTCTCGATGGCCTGTCTGAGCATACGCATCTGGAACGCCCTACTCTTGGAACTTTGAATCTTGAAATCCGGAAGGTGCTTGTTGACGTTAAGCGCGACAATATCGAAGACCTTGCGTTCAGCCTCTTCGACGGGGGATTGCGGCTCGATCCTATAGGGGTAGACCTCTTCTTCTTTCCACTGCTGAATCTCTGTTTGCGCCGCCTCCGCGTCCTTGTTTTCAAAGTGCCGTTTAATGACTTCGGCGGCAGCATCCTGTGCTTCTGATAGTGCCGGTGCGATCATCTCGGCTAGTTCCAGTTCACCGCGTTCCTGAAGCTCATCGATGAAGCTGGATTTTAAGTAAGCTGAAAACTGGTGTCCGGGCGCGTGGAAACGTGGCTTGACACGTTGGAACGGAAAACCGTGCTGCCCACATAGGAAGAACCAGCGTTCGGTTGATGTCTTCCACTCAATAAGATCAAGGGAAACTGGGTAGGCCTTGGCGTTGTCGCCTTCACCTTCGATGATAGGGTCTAGGTCGATGCTGACCTTCTCTTTGATGGCTTTGTTCGGGTCCAACTTGTCGGTCTCGACAAAAATCGACACCTCCTTATAGTCCGTCAAATAAAGCGCAAAGACCTCGGACAGCGACTGTACCGATCTTTCCGGTTCGAGGGACCGATAGTTCTTATCGAGCTCGGCCACTTTGACTTCCACGCCGGTGCCAAGAGCAGGATCGGCCTCTTCTGGTTCAGTCACACGAACATCGACAAGATCATCCCGTAGAAGGGAAACCTTGTATCCGAGCAGTTTGCCTTTGCCGTCTTCGTCCCTGTAGCGCACAATCCACTCAGCCGATCGCCCGAGCGCCAAAGCCTTCAAGCGACCTTTACCTTCCTTGCCGTGCAGGATTCGCTTCTTGCCCCTAGAGCGGCTTCCGTGGCGCTTCCAAGACCCGCCGATGCTACCGAAGAGTTGCTTGATTTCCTCGTGTGGAATGCCGTGGCCGTTGTCCCGGACAGTGATTGAGCGCATGCTGATATCATCATTCTCAATTTCGATGTCCACGCGAGTGGCATCAGCATCGACTGAGTTCCATATCAATTCCGACAAAGCCTTGATGGCGTCTGCGCTTGCTAGCTTTTTAAGGTGGTCCTTTTCGACCTGCACTCTGAAATGGGCGTCCGCCATGAAATTATCTGGCCTCATAGTTCTTTCTTAAATCTCGAATATCCTAACCTGTCTTTTGCGGATAGACCAACTTTTCAAGCAACCCCGAGTTGAAGCTAAGACCAGGTGCCACCTCCACGGATTTCGAGGCTGCTCTCATGGGCTGCAGTTGCAAAGATTGTCTGCTTCGAAAGGCCGTGTTGAGGTCTCCGACTTTCTCGACGCAAAGTGGCTTTGGGCCAGTTTTACTCCAACCGCTTCGCCCGTTCAGCAACCTTCTGAACCATTGAAACAGTAGCTCCGCCCGCCTGCCGTATTCCGGCTCCCGCGATCTCGGCGTTTGATCTGGTCCCAAACCGAGCACGAGCCCGCGAGCCCTTGGTGCCGATCAAGCCCTTGGCGAACCCGGCAGGACCGGGAATGCTCGGCGGTCCGGCCATCATGAAGTTGCCTGAGATAGAGCGTACGATCAGCGGAGTGGCGATGATCATGCCGCCTGCGAGAAACATCATCATGAAGAAGGGCACCAGTGCGCCGATGTTGCTCGCGCCTGAGGGGTCACCGAGTTCGGTCATCAGCGAGCGCGACATGCCGACGACAGTGGAAAACACGCCCGCGATCACGAGGGGGTAGAGCGCGTAGGATACTGTGCTGGACAGCCAACGGTGGAAATAGTCCTTGCTGACATCGAACAACGAAAGCGCGATCATGATTGGGGCGATGCCGATCATGAACGCCAGCATGATTTTCGCGAAAATCAGAACAAGCCCGCATAGCGCGCCGATGACGCCCAATAGGAATGCCCCGATCGCGCCGATCAGGGCTCCGGCCATCCAATGCATGTTGTCACCGGCCACGTTTAGGTAGTCGCCAAATTCCTCGATGAGTTCGTCGAAGGCCTCGGCAAAGTAGGATGCACCGGCACCGCCGCCTCCAAGCCCTGCCACCATGCCGCCCGCGAGTTGGTCGAGCCCATCGATCAGCGCGCTGGCTACTGCGTTGAATTGGACCCAGTTCATCGCAAATAGAGAGATGAGCATGAGCTTGAGGGCGAACCAGAAGGCGGTCCGCCCATCCATCGACTTGTACTGAAACACCATGTTGAGGAAGACGCCGATCACCGCGAGCGTCGATGCCACGGCAATGACGCCGCCAAGCTGCCCGGCGACGTTGCCAAAGGTGGTTTGGGCCGCGTCGTCCAGAAAGTTGTCGGTTGTCTCAACCATCCAGGTGACGACGCCCATCGTGTCCTCCTTAGGTTGGCTTTAGGCGCTCGCGCCCGTACGCCGCTTCAGGAAGGCCTTCAGGATGTGTTCGCCGTCAAAATCCGGCACGACCGAGACTAGTTCCCAGCCGTCCTGACCAAGAGCAGTCAGCTGCGCTTCGATCTTTAGTGCCTTTGTCTTGGCGGTGTTGATCAGTTCGATCTTGTATTCAAACATGGGCAGTTTCCTTTGAATGGGCCGGATCAATCGGCAGGTAAAATTCTGTAATGCCGCGCGCGCCTTCGTGGCGACCGGCCTGGATGATCACATCGATCGAGCGGGTGATGTAATCGTTCATGTCCTGGTAGGTCATGGGCACGTCGGTTTTCAGGGCGGCGATGGCGAGGCGCTGAACAGCAAGTTGCGGTGTTTCAGCGTGCAGCGTGGTGAGTGAGCCACCATGGCCGGTGTTTATGGCCTCAAGGAAGGTCATGGCCTCCTTGCCGCGCACTTCGCCCAGGACGATGCGGTCTGGCCGCATGCGAAGGGTGGAAGTCAGTAGGACATCAGCGCTGCGCGTGGCTTCATCGCGATCAGACATCAGCGTCACGACATTGGGCTGCGTCGGTCGCAGCTCCGCGGCCTCTTCAATCGTGATGACCCGCTCGTCGGCGGGCACGAAGGAGAGGATCTTGCGCGCCGTGACGGTCTTGCCGGTCGAGGTTCCGCCGGACACTATCATATTGAGCTTGTGAGTGACGCAAAACTTGATTGCGGCGTCGATGTCACCCGTGACCACGACATCGCGCAGCTCGGCGTTACGCTTGCGTCTTGCACCTTCATTGTTGCGTTCTTTGCCGAAGAGATAAGACAGTTTGATCTGGTCCAATGGTAGGTCCGCAAAGAACCGCAGGGAAATCGCGTAACCGCCATCAACGGCGGGGGGCTGGATGACCTGCGCCCGGATTGGGCGGTCACGGTAGGTAATGCTGACCGAGACGATGGGTTTCGTTCGGCTGAGCGTGGTGTTCGCGGCGGAAGCAACCTGATTGCCAAGGTCCTTGATCTCGTTCTGCGTGAGCCGCCGATTGACGGGCCGCATAAAGTGATCCCCCTGAAACTCGGCCCACAACTTGCCGTCGGGATTGATGCAAAGCTCGATCAGCTTCGGATCACGCGCCTCGGGGATCTTGTCCATCGAGCTTTGCAGATAGCTGGCCGCCATGATCAAAAAATCTCCAGATCACGATCGACCATCACGGTGACACGGGCACCTTGATCGACATAGATCACGGGCGAGACGGAGAGATATTCGCCAATCACGCTTTGCGCGCTGTCTTGCAGGTCTTCGCCAATGCCTTCCAAGACATCAGAGGCTATCTCATCTTCGGTATTCTGGGCTGCCACGGCGGGCAAGGCTCCGATCAGCGAAATCAGGGCGGCTGACCCGAACCGAGTGCCAAAGCGGCTGTCGACAAAGCCGGTCGTGCCAGACCGCCCCAGTTCGTCGCCACCAAAAGCACTGATTTCAACGGTCTGGTTGCTGGGCAGAATGATCCGGTCCCAGGCGATCGTCACGCGTTGTTGCGCGATGTCGAGGCCAGATTGATACCGCCCGATCAGACGTGCGCCTCGAGGGATCAGGATCCGCGAGCCGTCATAGGCGTGGACATCTTCCGATACCATGGCGCGGACCTGACCGGTGAGCGAGCTGTCGATTGCGGTCTCCAGCACCGCCTGGATCATCGTGCCCTGAACTACTGTGTTTGCCGGATTCACGATCAACTGGGCTTGCGTCACCTCGGCGGGTTCAGCGCCATTGCGGACAAAGTCTGTGTCGCCATCAAGTCGCCGCTGCTGCGCAGCGGTTTCATTGTTGCCGCCTCCGGTGCCGCCAAAGGCGATGATAGGACTGGCGATGCGGGCTTGGAGTTCCTCAAGTTCTGCTTGCCGCCGCCGCTCGAGCTCTTGAAGGCGCAGTTCTTCGGCCGTGGGGCCGGTTGGTGCGGGAGTGCGCGCGGTTTCCAGGCGTGCAAGTTCCAGATCGTTCTGCAGTCGCTGGATTTGTCGGGCACGTTCTTCCAGTTCTTCGCGCAAAGCGGCCTGAGTTGCAGCGGCCTCACTGCGCAGGGCATCGATCTCTGCACCCAAAGTATCAAGCGCCTCCGTGTCAACGGCAGGGGTCTCGGGTGCTGGCGCGTTGCGCAGTGCTTCAAGTTCAGACCGCATGGCGTCCATTTGCGCGCGCAGCTCTTCCGTCTCGCTGTCTGGTTCCAGCTCTGGCGGTGGCGAAGTGTCTATCGGTGCAGGGGGTGACTCTATCGCGCCAAAACCCGGTCCCGCTGCTTGGAACTCATCCGGTGAGGCTGTTTCCAGGCTATCGGGTTCAGAGCCGCCAGAGAACAACAGCAAGAGGCCGCCAAGTGCGGCGATTGCCGCAATGCCTAGGGCAATCGTGCCAGCAGAAGGTCGCGATTTTTGGTTTTGTGGTTTTCCTTCAAGCGCTTCGAGGCGCTTCTTAAGCTCAGCTGTTTCACTCATCGGGATTTGCCTCGCTCATCTCTTGGATGCAAATCTCGTCCTCGCCGAGCCTGAGAACCCATCGATCGCTGACACCTGACACGCGGATCACTCCATCCGGTCGCGCGAGCGCATTCACGCTGCGCTCATTGCCAGCCGACCAGCGAAAGATCGCAGGCAGCGGCGCGTTTGCGGCAAAGCGGAAGTAGGTGAAGGTGCCGTCGTCCCAGATTTCACGCGGAGTGATCTCGGACCGTGCGCTGACGCCATAGGCGTGGTTGGCAGGTTGGCTTGCCGCCACACGCGATTGCTGGGGAGCGGACTCCGGATAGGTGAAGCGGATGACATAGAAAGTCGGCGAGCTCGCCTCGGTGACGTTGAAATAATAGCTTCGCCGGTTGGTGTAGACGGTGATGTTTGTATGCGCGCCGCGTGTGACGGGCTTGATTGCAAAGGCCTGGCCACCAGGCACGCCGTCCAGAAGGAAGCCCTCGGTGTCGCCCGCAATGATCGAGCGGATGGTCTCGCCCTGGCTGAATTCAATGCTGGTCACGTGGGTCAGGCTGGTGCGGATGCGGTAGACCTGCCCATCCTGATACGTGGCGAGCCTGACCCGGGCATCATAGGGGCCTTGTCGGGGCTGGGTTTCGGCATTGGCGGTGCCAGCAAGAGGTGCAACGAGGGCGAGGATCAAGAACAGGCGGCGCATGGGTTACTCCAAACGATCCGAGCGGATCGCATATTCGGTGACAGTGAAGCCGAAAGGATTCTGCCAGACATCATCGATCGACCGGCTGTTCTCGGGCCGAAACTCAAACATCAGCGTTGCGGTGAAGAGCCCGTTTTGAGTGCCGCGCGGTGAGTTGAGCCGCTTGCGAAGACGCACCTGGGCACGGTTGGCGCTGATATGGGTGATCGATAGAACCTCGACATCAAGACGGGCATCTGTGCCGTAGCTGTCCGGCGGATAGGCCTCATGGCCGCTTGTCCAAAGCGCCCGCAACCCTGCGGCGGCCGCGCCGTCCGACTGTTCCAGGACCCGCCGCACGCGCACGTCATTGTCGAGCTGATTGTATGTCTCTCGATCAATGACATAGCGGTAGACCTGTGCCTCGATGATAGCGGGGCGTTCCGTGAGTGAGACCGCTTCAACCACGGCATTGGGGAGGGCCATGCCGGTTTCGCTATCAAAGGGCACGATCATGGGCGGCGGGTCCACGTCGAACAGGGCAACAAGGGCAGCGGCGAGGCAACCTGCCATGCCAAAGCCCATGCCTGTTAGCCCCAGTTTCTGCCACATGAGCTCGCGTCGTCGTGCGCCGTAGACGAGCTCTTCTTCGATGATTTCTGCCTCGCTGTTCATGGGGTCAGTCCGCACGCAGGTCTGGAAGGGTAAAGTCCATGTAGCGGCGTTCTTCGGCCAGCGTGGCGGCATCCACCACGCCGGATTGGCCCGCGCCGACGGTCTGTATGGCTTCGAGTTCCCACATGCGCGTCATGGCAATCGCCAGTTCGGCTGTAACGCGTGTGTTGTGATCGACAGCCTCCTTGAGCGTTTCCATGTCCGGGATCAATGAGACTAGCTGTTCGACCCGTTCGAAGGATTGCGCGGCCTCTTCATAGCTGTTTTCAGCGGCTGCAGACATGACGGCCCCGGTGCCTGCCTGACTGGCAATGCGCTCCGCCCCTGGATTGCCACTGCTGGCCATGTCGGACAGGCTGTCTTGGTCAAAACCTGCGTCCTCCAAGGCTTGCGTCATGCGTCCTTCCATCTGAGGGCCTGCATTGCCAATCAGGCCGCTGAAATCGCCGTTCTGGATTTGCCGGATGGTGCCAAGAAGATCGCCGAATTCCTGATCGAGGAGGCCGTCTAGGTCTTCGCCCATGGCCATCTCGATGATGTCTGTCGCGCCGGTCAGCGCGGCATAGGTCTCATTGAGCGTGTCGAGTTGCTGTTGCACCAGGTCGAGTTGTTCGAGAAGTGTGTCGAGCTGATCGGTCTGGATCCCGAAGTCCTCCAGCATCTGCTGCAGCTGGCGAATTTCCTGCGCGATGTTGCGTGTATCGACTGTGGGGACACCTTGGGCAGACAAGGGCGAGGCAACCAGCAACGCGCAAGTGGCAACGGTGGATAGAAAACGGATCATCGGAGTGCCTCCAGATCGAATTGCATGAAGTCTTGTTCGCGGGCCTGCGCGGCCGCCATGGCCAGCTCTGCCGCGCTGAGCGGGCGGGTATGGGCGGCCTTGAGGCGCGTGCGGATGGCGATCAGGCGGGCGAGTTCGGCCCGCGCATAGGTGTTGAGCGACATGGCCGCGTGAATGTCGTCGGTTTCGCCAATGCGGGTGATGATGTCCTGCACGCGCAGGGCGGCCGCTTGCACCGAGACCAGTGAGTAGTCGCCATAGACGCCTGCGCCGAAAGAGGTCAGGCTCATCGTGGAGTTGGCGAGCAAAACCGGATCAATGGTGCCAAGCGCGTCGACGCCACCCACGCGGGCAAGGTAGAGATTGTAGCGTTCGGGGATGACCTGAACGTAGTGTTGGGTCTCGGCAAATGGCGGCACGCCGCCGTAGCGCTGCACGTTGCCGGGACCGGCATTGTAGGCCGCGAGCCCGTGAATGATGTTGCCGTCAAACATGGTCAGCATCTGCGCCAGATAGCGCGCGCCACCGGTGACCTGGATGTAAGGGTTTTCGTAATAGGCCGGGTAAATCCCGAGATCCTGCGCCGTGCCGGGCATAATCTGGGTGAGGCCGAACGCGCCCACGGGGGAGCGCGCGCCGATGGTGAAGCGGCTTTCCTGCCAGATCAGCGCTTGCAACAGGCAGCGCCATTGCTTGGGCGACAGGCCCGCTGCGCGCACGCCAGATATGTGGTGCGTTTCTTGCGCGGCGCGAATGATCAGCTGTTCGATGGAGCCCGAGGCATCGCCGAACATCTGGCCCGCGCCGGGGTTTGGGTCGATCGGACCATAGAGCGTCTCTGCAGCGCTTTCAGGTGATGAACCAGCTTCCAAACTCGCGACAAGTGGGCCGGAATTCCCGCTGGCCAACGTCGTGGCATCGAGGATGTCTTCCAGTGCCTTGAGTTGTGCTTGCTCGAGCTCTTCAAGCTCTTCCTCTTTGGTCAAACGATCCCGCTGCAGCGCCAGATCTTGTTCGCCCTGCTGCAACACGCGCTCGCGCTGAAAGAACATGCCCGCATCAAATGTGGGCACGCCTTGGGCATGGGCCAATGGCGCGGCGAAACAGACCAAGCCCGCAAAGATATGCAGGCGGTGCTTACTCACCCAGGCCACCAATCGGCCCGAGTAGCTCGAAATTGCAGTTGCTGCGGCTGACCTCTGCAAAGGAGTTGAAGCATTCAGCTTCGGACGGCCGGTATTCCGCGCAGGCTGTCAGGGTCAAAAGGGCGAGGGTCAGCACGCAAAGTCTACGCATCAATCTGTCTCCAAAAATCGGGGTTTGGGCGATAATCTGCGCCGACCAGCGCCTCGCCTTTTTCCATGCCGCCAAGGATCGTGAGGTAAGGGCCAAGCGCGCTTAGATCAGCGTCGATCACCACCGAACCTTGGTCGTCGCGCACCAGCGCCAAACGGGAGTTGCTGCCCGTGCTGAACAGAACGCTGAGCTCTTTTTCAGAAAGGCCCAACATGGCGTAATCACTGGCCGAGGCGCGTATGTTGGGAAGCAGGAGCTGCGTTGGCACAGCCTCGACAATCGTTTTGCCGGTGCGGGTTTTCTCAAGCTGGCTTGCGTATTGGGTCATCATCACGACAACCGCGTTCTGTTTGCGTGCCGTGACCAGCCAGTTGCTCAGCCGGTCTGCGAAATAGGGATTGTCGAGTGCTTTCCAGGCCTCATCGATGATGATCAACGTCGGCTTGCGATCCTCGATAACACGCTCCACCCGCCGAAACAGGTAGGACAGGACCGCCATGCGTTCCTTCTCGCTCTCGCTGTCGAGAATGCCGGTCAGGTCGAATCCCACGACATCACCATCGAGCGAAAAGGTATCCTCAGAGCTTTGCCCGAAAATCCAACCGTAGCGGCCATCAGCGGTCCATTCCTGTATCCGTTCGAACAGATCCCCTTCATCTGCCCCCGCCACAAAGAGGGAGGCCAAATCCTGCCAATTGCGAAGGGCGGCATCGCTGGCTCCTGCGTTCTGGCGCACCACTTCCTGAATGCGGTTGATCTGGACCGGGCTCAGGGGCTTGTCGGAGCGATGCAAAAGGGTGGCCAACCAATCAGAAAGCCAGGCTTGCCCGCGCCCGTCGATTTCTGTGCGGAGCGGGTTGAGACCGGTTGCCTCGCCCGCTTTGATAGCGCTGTAGCGGCCGCCATTGGCGCGTACGGCCATTTCCATGCCCGCGCGATAGTCGAACACGAATACGCGTGCGTCGCAGCGCCGGGCTTGGGTCATGAGGAAGGCTGACAACACCGATTTTCCGGAGCCAGGACGGCCGAGGATCAATGTGTGTCCACCGGTCGGCTCTTTGTCCGGCTGACCTGTCTCGTGGTAATTGAACAGGAAACCCGAGCGTTCAGGCGTTGGAAACAGGGTGATCGGCTTGCCCCAAGGCACTTTGTGTCCGGGTTTGCCCAGTTGACCGCGATGCAGCGCTGCGAGGTCGGCAAAGTTCGTATTCGTGATGGCGGCCTTACGGCTACGCATTTGCCCGTTGCCAGGATGCTGAGCGAAATAATGGGTCCGAGCCGCGAAGCTCTCATTCACCAGATTTACGCCTTCACTGGCCGCGATGTTGCGCACCTCGGCTGCAATGGCCTCCAGCTTTTCTTCGGTCTCTGCAAAGATTGTGACCGTCATGTGATGATCGCCAAAGCTCAGCCGCTTGGATTCCAGATCGTCCAGCGCGTCGACCAGTTCTTCCGCAAGGGATATCGCGCCATCATCGCTTGCTTTCATCAAGCGCTGTTGCCGTTTGATCCGGCTGGCCATGATGTTGCTGTTGATCGGCGTGAAGGAATGAGTGACAACCATGTCGACGGGCAGGTTCAGCTCATCGAACATGGTGCAGTTGGTTTTGGCGGGATAGGTCTTGATTGCAAAGCTGGTGCCAAAACGCTTGCCCGCCATCCCATCGTCGAGCGTAAAGCCACGCCCCTGAAACGTGACGCGCGTGTTGGCTACATCTTCGGCAATGACGCCAAAGCGCGATTTTGCGAAGAGCGGCCGCTCTTGGCCGATGTTGAGCGCCCCAAGGAACCCGAGTAGCTCGCCGCTTTCGGCCCCAAGCAGATGTGGGTTCATTTCCGCAAAAGACGACAGCAAAAACCCGACGACCTCCTCGAGCTTGCGCAGTTGTTTGGCTGTTTGGTCCTTCATCTGTGCGATGGAGTCTGAACGTTTGAAGCGCAGCCGCGCGCCGAGGGGCGGACGTTTCAGTACCGTGAGCGTGAGAGTCTTGTCCCGCAGGCCTGCCCGCGCCATTGCCATTTGCCAACGGCTGTGCAGGGCCTGGGCAAACCCCTCTTTGGGCACTGGTGGCAAGGTGGTCTCGATCGCTTTTGAAACCTTGTGGACGTAGAAACTGTACTCTGGCCCAATCTGCGCAATGATCGCCGCGAAGAGCGCGCGGATCTTCTCCAGATGCGCGTCATCGCTGGTCATGCTGTTGACGCCATCAAGGCGAATGCACTGGAACAGGGCATTGCCGCGCGTGCGGATCGTCACGTCATTCACGAGGCTGACATAGGGCAGCATGCTGGCCATCGGGCGCTCTTTGCGCGCCCAGTCCGGCAGGATCGCAAGATCATCCGAGGGGTTATGGAGCATAGCTGTCCCCCGAATGGATCTTTCGATTTGACGTCGGGGGCGTTTCCTGCAGAGCGGTGACCATCACCTCAAGAAAGGCCGGATCCCAATCTGCCGCTTTCCAAAGCGCGGGATAGGCCAGAGCGGCGATGATGATCACCGGCCAGCTTTGAACCCAAAGAAACAGCAACACAAACCCGAAGAGCCAAACCATGGCATACATGATCGGCAAGCCGATGAGCTTTGGCGGCCGGATCAGGCCCAGGAAGAGGCGGGTTTGCGTTGCCATGTCGGAGTTACGCGCCCCAGATGGCTGTCACGATGGTCGGCGCAGCTGCGATGCCTGCAATGGCAACCAGCACCCAAAGGGCTTGGCGGAAATCCAGAATGCCGAAGAGCCAAGAGAGGAACACACCGATCAGGGCCAGGGTGCCGATGACAATACCTAAGGGACCGGTGATCGTGTCGACGATGCCTTGGAGAAGGTTCTGCACCGGTGAGAGGTCGATACTTTGCGCGAGCGCGGGGTTGGCAATCATCAAGCTGACCAGAGCCAGCGACAGGATCGTGCGGAAATGAATGTGCATCAGGAGGCTCCAGTCAGTCGGTCACGCACGGCCGTGACCCGGCGCACGTGATTTTGGGTTTCTCGGTAGGGAGGAATGCCGCCATAGCGCGCGACCGCGTCTGGTCCGGCGTTATAGGCAGCGAGCGCGAGTTCGGGTGTGCCGAACTGCGCCAACATCATCAGAAGGTAACGGGCAGAGCCATCGAGGTTTGCCTGCCAGTCATGCGGATCCACGCCGAGTTCTGCGGCCGTCGCTGGCATCAACTGTCCGAGGCCAATCGCACCTGCAGAACTGCGTGCATTCGGGCGATAGGCGCTTTCGATCTCGATATTGGCTTGGAAGAGCGCCCGCCACTCCGTCACCGAGAGGCCGGCGCGGCGCAGTGCAGGGTGCCCGCCATAACGATGCGCGGTGCTTTCAAGTGCGGCGAGAATTTCGGGGCGGGGAACAGCGCGGGCGGGCGCAGATGAAGTCGGTTCAGGTTCAGGCGCTGTGAAAACGATCAACTCTGGTGGGGTTGCGCCAATCCCGTCGACATAGCTCTGTGCAAAACCTGATTGGGGAGCTTTGGTCTCCAGCTGGCCATCGGCCCGCATGGAAAGTACGAAGCCTTCAGAATAGGCGGGTGCAGCAAGGAATGCTGCGAGGACGGCAAGTGGCTTAGCCCGCGTCGTCCAATTTGTGCGAGGCAACCTTGCCTTCGAGCATGGGGATCGAAACGATCGAGACGCCCAGCCCCGCAAGGAAGCTGGACAAGCCGTTGATTGTCTTGAACTCTCGGGCAGCCATGTTGTTGCGTGCAGTGACGAGCAGGCGGCGCGTCTCGCCATCAGGCGAGACGCAATGCACGGTCCAAACTCCGGACCACTGAGCACCTGTACGTTTGGGCGTAACTCGGCACACAACATCCGCCGAATGACCCTCGGCAAGTAGTGTGCGCAGCCCGTCTTCACTGACAACATTAGGGGCGTCTTGCATCAAATTCATAGGATCGAGCCTTGCAGAATTGTGCATTAGCCCGGCAGTCCCTCATGGACTACCGAACCGATACAATATTATAATCTTGCAATCAATGGCTGCAATTTGTGTTAGCGCGCCCTTCATGCGTTGAAACAAATTTACTGCAACGGAGTGGCTGAGCCAAGTTAATATGGCGCTTTTGAAACAAACATGGGTGGTAATGATCGTTCTTGGCTGGGGTTCTGCCGCGATTGCGGGCACTTGCCTGCCGCCTGCGCCGCCTTGGATGCCGACCAATGCTGACGACGTGTGGGCATATGCTGACCTGTTGAGGCGCGATGCGGAGACGTATTTTACCGATGTCGAGCGGTACTTCCGTTGCCAGGATCAGGAGCGAACGGAGGTGTTTGTGCAGGCGCGAGAATTTAGCGAAGCATATGCGCGATTGTTAGAATTAGAAGCTGAGTAGGTATCACTATCAAACCTCTCAGGCTTGTCCGGGTGGGGTTTGCAAATGTCTAGTGACAACCATCTGGCCGAAAACAAAAGTGGGATCATCTGTAATGTCGATGTTATGTTGGCTGGGCAGGTTATTTTGACTAGGTGCTTTAAATGGATGTATCGCTAGAACGCGAGCTGGACGCGCACCAGAAAGAGGTCCAGCTTTTTCTGGGAAAGTGCATACTGCGGCTTCAACAATACGAGCGGCTCATTAAAGCTATCGTGGCAGATCACAAAGTATCAGGGCCAGCCCACAGCATAGAGCAAGTTCGAGCGGCGAGAGCGGAGGAAACCGCACGTAAGACACTTGGTTCGCTGGTTGGTGAACTTATCGGTTCTTATGTCGTTCCCAGTGACGAAAGGGCACCCCAAGATACATCCTCAAGCTTGGCTGAAGATGACGCTTGGATTGCCCTAGGGACGCAATTGAGCCTTCCAGCTTCGGAATTTGCGCGAATAAATCAGGAACTCAAAGAGCTTGTAGCCTTGCGCAACGATTTGGTTCATCACTTTTTCGACCACTTTGACATGCAAAGTGTGGATGGTTGCGTTGTGGCTAAAGAGTCCTTGAGCGTGTCGCTCAACCGTATCGAAGATCATTTCCAGCAGCTGTCGGAGTGGGCAAAGGATATGATTCGAATGCGCAGGATGTTGTCTGAAGTGGTCCAATCTGAGGCATTTAGAGATAAGGTATTCAACAGTGTTTCCGAAGACCAGGCGCTGGAATCGGAGCATAGTGGCGTTGTCATAGCGCTAAGGGAGGCATTTTCGGTTCTGTCGGTCGACGGGTGGGCATGTGTCGACGAGGCCGGTAGATGGATAGCTGCACGGAATCCCGAGCAAACTCCATCGAAATACGGCTGCAACAGTTGGCGCCAAGTTGTACATGAAGCGTCTAATTTTAAGCTGAAGTATTTTGAAAAGCAGGGGCGGCGATCGGCGTTCTTTCAAGAAAAATAACATGTCAAAGATCGCGTGCGTGCTGGACGGTGTATGTAGCGTTGGTCGGAAAATCAGATCATTGTGAGGGTGTTCCAAGGGTGGGCTCGTTTAGAGCGCGCACAAAAGCGCCCAACGACGCGCATTGCTGGCGACGAAGCGGCCTCTAAACGCTCGCGTCAATGTACATGCGCGAAGGCGACTAGGCTACCACCGGATAAAATGGGATACCCCAGTTTTCATTTGGATTGTCCATCATGATGTCGATGAATAAAGGCATCAGAAACCCAAGGATTTCAGCACCGTCCCGAACCTGCGCCCGGTTCACATCGCTGTTCCAGGTTGATCCTCCATGAACGAGCTGATTACGCAGGACATACAATCGGTCGAAGACAAAGCTCAGGACGCGTGCACTGTCGCCCGTTTGGAATGACGATGCAAAGGAGCGGGACGAGGTGACAAAGCGATCCTCCCAATCCTCGAACTCATCAATCCCATTGTGGTATTGCCAGAAAGGATTGAAGACATACCGGTTTTCCATGAGCATCCGAACCGGGCCTGAAAACTGTTGCCACAGTGCCTTGTAGATTCGTTGGTCTTGATCAAGAGCGACGAGCCGACCGAAGTATTCGACGAAAGCAGCGCGTTCTCCCGGGGCGATCGCTTTAAACTCCTGCTCGTCGGCATATGCGGCGTTGAATGCGATCCAGAGGAAAATAAAGCGTGCATCATCATCCTCTCCGCAGGCTTCTGCACGGCCAACCCAACTGATGGCACGATGAGCGCGCAGTCCCATGGTTTCGGGAAAGCCTTCGCGAATGGCGCGTTGTTTTGCCTTCAAGGCTGCATGGTCGAGACCGTTCTTCATAGCGAATTCCTGTTCGATATCGTCATGGCAGAGCGTCGAAATCCGACCTCTGGTGGCCCGCAATCAATTCGCGCAATCCTGCTGGCGCCAATACGTCTACCTTGTCGCCCCATTGATAAAGGTGCCATGCCATTTCCAGCCAGCCCGCTGCCTTAAACCTGACAACCAGGCTGCCATCGTCCTGAGGTTCGACAACTTGCGTCGGGTGGAAAAGGAATTCGGCGGCACGCTCAGCGGCTTCCGGTGAGAAGCGCCACACGACTTCGCCATATTGTTCAGGGTCTTGATAGACACCAAACGCCTGAGAGGCGTAGGTCTCTAGGGAGAAACCCGAGGCCAGTTGGAAGCTTTCGTTCAGTACCTCCGCCTCATGAATCCGATCCATGCGGAAGTTCAGGATGTCTTCTCCACGCGAGGGTTGGCGCGCGACGAGATAGCTGCGGTGCCCCAGCAGCATGCCATGCGGTTCGATCACACGCGGCGCAGCCCCCTGAAGGCCATAGCAGACGCGCAGCCGGAACGGCCCGCGCAGCGCTTCGATGACAGCATCCGTCACAGAAGGCTTCAGTGTGACGGTAGGGCCTGGGCGCGTGACTTGTCCCAATCCAGCCAGCACTGCCTCTGCATCGGCTTCCGACCGAAGCGCGTCCCTTGGATTCAATCGCGCCAACAGCCCGTCGCGGAGATCCTCCAGAGCGCGTGAGTGCCGTATTCGCCCTTCATCGCGCGCGGTACGTGTCGCGATTTCCAGCGCTTCGATCGCCGTTTCCTGCCGGGGCTGCAGTCGGTCTGGCAAGGGGGCGTCCATCCGCCAGTAACGCCGTCTTTCCGCATCGTCTGCGGTCGAAACGTTCACGAAAGTTGCTTCGAGAGCCTCAGTCATCCGTTGAGCAGTGCGATGCGAAACATCAAACTCGGCGCAGATGTCCTCAAGGCTGACACCTCCCCGGCGGGACGCCGCCATCTGGGCAAAGCGAAGCAAATCCTGCGCTTTTGCAAAAGACATTTGATCTCCATGTCAGAAATTGACACCCTCAAACGGTATTGATGACCTTGCGGTCTGTCGAGGTGATTCTCAAAGATAGATTTCAACCTGAAAGGAAAATGGAATGACGGGAAAGGTAATTCGTATTGAACGTACTGCTCCGCGCGGTGGTATAGCTGAAGAACCTGAACTCGGAACGAAAGGCTACTGTCTTGGCGACCCGAAATTCGGAGCGACAAAGCATCATGCCGAAAATGCAGTATTTGTAAAAAGCTTGGACGAAGCGGCGGAGCTTGTTTCTGAGGGGTTTTCGCTGCGAATGACCGGGAAAGGCAAACGGGCATCATTGGTATCGCCGAAGGGTTTGCGCATCATCCGCGCCTAGCCCGCTCTTTTTCGCTCAGTAATTTGGAATGCAAATGTGAAATCTATAGGCGCAAATACCCTGTTCTCCGCCACGGATCTTATGCGCTTCACAGGCTGCGCACATGCGACCATCCTTGATTTGGCGCATATGCGCGGAACCGGCCCGGAGCCGAGCGAAGACACCGAAGACGCAGCGCTTTTGCAAAAGCAGGGCGATGCGCATGAGGCGGCGCATCTTGCTCGCCTCAAGGAGGCCGGGCGCACGGTCATGGAAATCGAGCGCGGCAAACTTGGCGAAAATGCCGAAGCCACACGCGCGGCGCTCGCCGCTGGTCCGGGTGTGGTGTTTCAGGGCGCGTTTCTGTCGGGGAATTGGGGCGGCTGGTCCGACTTCCTGGAGCGTGTTGAGACCCCCTCAGCGCTCGGACCGTTAAGCTACGAGGTGGCCGACACCAAGCTGAAACGTCGGGCCGATCCCAAACATGTGCTTCAACTGGTGCTGTATTCCGATCTGCTGGCGGAAATTCAGGGGGTGGTGCCCGAGTTTGCGCATGTCGAATTGGGAGACGGCACGCGCGCGACGCTGCGCCTGGCGGACTACTCTGCTTATGCGCGGATGGCGCGCGCGCGGCTGGAAGCCTTCGTCGCTGACCCACAGCCGACCCGCCCGGTGCCATGTGCTGATTGCGGCCTGTGCCGCTGGGCCGAACATTGCAACAGCGTCTGGCACGCCGAAGACAGCTTGTTCAATGTCGCCAACATCAGTCGTGGTCAGGTGAAAAAGCTAGAAACAGCGGGTGTTCACACATTGGAGGCTCTCTCGACGTTGGATCACCCAGTGCGCGGAATGGCCGAAAACACCCAGGCCCGTTTGGTCACTCAAGCCCGTCTGCAGCAGGCCCGCAAAACCGGGGAGCCAGATTTCGAACTGCGGGCACTGGAGCCAGGCAAAGGCTTCGACCTCCTGCCTGAACCCCAGCCCGGCGACCTGTTCTATGACATCGAAGGCGATCCGCATTACGAGGGCGGCCTCGAATATCTGCACGGCATCTGGTTCGACGGGCAGTTCCAGGCTTTCTGGGCCCATGACCACGATGCCGAGGCGCGGGCATTGTCCGACTTGCTGGCGTTCTTTCGCGCGAGGATCACGCAGTATCCGACTGCGCGCATCTATCACTACGCGCCATACGAGATCACAGCGCTCAAACGCCTGACCACGAAATATGGGATCGGTGAGGCTTTCCTCGACCGGCTGCTAAGGGAACGCCGCTTTGTCGATTTGTTCGCCGTAGTACGCGGCGGGTTGATCGGATCGGAACCGAACTATTCCATCAAATCGATGGAGGCATTTTACGACCGCAAGCGCGACGGTGAGGTCAAGACGGCGGGTGGCTCGGTCGTGGCATATGAGCGCTGGCGCGAAACGCAGGACCAGCAGATTCTGGACGAGATCGAGGATTACAACCGCGTTGACTGTATCTCGACCGAGGAATTGCGCGACTGGCTGGTCGGAATCCGGCCTGCTGGCCCTTGGCCGACACTTGCCCCGGATGCAGGTGATAAAGAGGTCGAAGAGGACGCCGATACGCAAGCTCTGCGCAACCTGCTGGCAGCATCAGGTTTGCCGGAGGCGCGGCAGGATATGTTGTTCAACCTCGGCGTTTTTCACAGCCGCGAGGTGAAGCCCGCGCAATGGGCCGTATTCGATAGCGCTGCGAAGGACGAAGATGATCTGCTCGACGATCTCGATGCGCTTGGCGGGCTTGTGGCAGCGGGCCCTGTCGAACCCGTCAAGCGATCCTTTGCGCGCCGATACACCTATCCCGAACAGGAAACGAAACTGCGGAGCGGTAAGAAGGCGACGGTTCCGGTGTTCGACAGTCCCCCGACAACGGTCGGAATCGAGACCATGGATCGCCGCGCCCGCCAGATCACGGTCAAAGCAGGTCCAGGCAAGGCCGACCTCTTGGCGGATCAACTGACGCTGCATCCAGATTGGCCGATCCAGACGGGTGTCATTGCCGGTGCTTTGCGCGATGTGATCGCCGATCAGTGCGGCGCGCGCCGGTACACGGCGGTGGACGACCTGCTGTCTCGCGCTTCACCGCGTCTGGGCTCTGGCCCACGAGGCGATCTTTTGGGCGGGGCAGAACCTGTAGCGGGCACTATTGCCGTGGTGAATGACATGGATGGAACGGTCCTGCCGATTCAGGGGCCACCTGGTACCGGCAAGACCTATGTGAGTGCACGCGCGATCCTGTCTTTGGTGCGCAAGGGCCATCGCGTCGGCGTCGCATCCAACAGCCACGAGGCTATCAGGAATGTGCTGATGGGCTGTCTTTCAGCGTTGGAAGACGAAGACCTGCCGATCAATCTCGAACTCGTGCACAAGATTTCTGGCAGCGAGGATGGTTATCCCGAAGATTGCGATGTTCATCGTACGACCGACAACGCAGAGGCCGCCAACGGCGGGCATGTCGTGGGCGGCACCGCGTGGTTCTTCTCGCGCGACGAAAATGTTCAGGCCTTTGATTGGCTGTTCGTGGACGAGGCAGGCCAGGTCGGACTTGCCAACATGGCCGCCATGGGGCGTGCCGCGCGAAACATCGTGCTTGTGGGCGACCCACGCCAGTTGCCGCAGGTCATTCAAGGAGCACATCCCGAGCCTGCGAACCTGTCGTGCCTGGATTGGATGCTCGGTGAGCATGCGACGGTTCCAGCCGACCAGGGCATCTTCCTCCCCGTATCGCGACGCATGCACCCTGATGTCTGTCAGTTCATTTCGGAACAGGTGTATGAAGGCCGACTGACCAGTCATCCTGATACGGCTCACCAGTGCGTGACAGGCACGGCGTTCCCGAACGCCGGAGCTTTCTGGGTTCCGGTCTCTCATGAGGGTAATGCACAGATCGCACAGGAAGAAGTCGCCGAAATTGGAGAAACCGTCACTGAGTTACTTGGCGGAAGCTGGACGGAGAAGGACGGCTCGCGCCGTCCAATGCAGGAGACGGATATCATCGTCGTCGCCCCATACAACGCTCAGGTGAATGCCCTCCAAGATGCACTTCCCGATGGCATTCGGGTCGGGACGGTCGACAAGTTTCAGGGGCAGGAAGCACCAGTATGCCTTGTCTCAATGACGGCATCTTCTGCCGAAGAGACATCGCGAGGCGTGGAGTTTCTGTTTTCGCTCAACCGTATCAATGTGGCGGTGTCGCGTGCCAAGGGCCTGGCCTTGGTCTTCGGCTCACCGCGCTTGCGCGAGGCGAAGTGTAACACTGTTCAGCAAATGCAGCTGGTGAATACGCTGTGTGCCCTACGAGAAATGAGAGCAGATGAATATTGAGAAAATATTGTCCGAATTGCACCACGACTCGTTGAAGACGCTCAAGGATCGGATGGCAAATGCAAATCGGGTTTTGGCGCGCGACCCAGAACATGCGGATGCGTCCCGATTGCATTCAGCTGTCCAAGCCGAGCTGACAAAGCGTAAGTTGGCCAGTCGGAAAGAGGTGGGGCCGTTGTGGTGGGAGTCTCACGATCCTGACATACCCGAGTTTTTTGCCTATGAAACGGCCGAGTATGTCGTGCCCGTGGCAGCGATTTTCAAAATCGATACCCACACCGCGATGCGCAAGAAAGTTTACGCCGTCCGAATTGGGGACCGTGAGTTGGCGGGACGCTTCGCCGAGGTGGCGATGGCGCGCCAAGCGGGTTCCGATGCCTGGAAAGCTGGCATCCAGGAAGGAGAAAGCAGCTGAGTACGAAGCTACCATTCGGAACCGCTTTGATGATGCTCGGTGCAGATGAAGGAAATTTTCCCCGGCCTTCAGGAGAGCCGTGGATTTTAACTCTTGACCGTCAGGCCGCTGTGCCAAACGATTGTGTCAAGACTTCGACAGAGGTCTAAGATTATGCCCCACCACTCGCCTGCCGTCGAGCAGCCCGAAGGCCAAATGGAAGGCACAGCGCTTGCTCCGCATCGATCCATGATCGAGATGCTAGCGGCCGACAAAATCCGTGGCTTTCGGGGAACTATCGGCGATAATGGCGAGTACTTGGACGAGGTCTACAAAAGCAATGCGAGCCTGACGGCTAACGTTGCTTCGGACTATCGCGACCGCTTTTTGATCGAACTAATTCAAAACGCCTACGATGCTCATCCGATACAGACGCGGGACGGTCGAATCGAGATAACGCTTGATTTGCGTTATGAGGCTGAAGGGACGCTCTTCGTTGCTAACACTGGCCGGGCTTTCGCCTCAGAGAATGTGAAGGATCTTTGCAACATCGGCCTCTCTCGGAAGCCATTGGGCGAGTCGATCGGAAACAAGGGCCTTGGCTTTCGGAGTGTCGTACAGATCACAGACACGCCGAGAATCTATTCCCAGCAAACTGACGCTCCGAGACAAGACAGTTTTTCTGGTTTTTGTTTTGGCTTTGCCGGCGCGGCGGATTACCGGACACTTATCGATGATCTGCGGCATCGTGAACTAGCGACACGAGACCTGCCAATCTTTCATATTCCAGTATGGCAGGATAAGCAAAACGACGCAGTTCGCGCTTATGCTGGCGACAATTTCTCAACTCTCATCGAGCTACCGCTCCGCAATGCGGCTGCTCAGGATACAGTTAGGCGAGAAATCGAGGAACTTCGTGCTCAGCAGGTTCCGATGCTCCTTTTTCTGGATCGTGTCCAATCATTGAAGTTTCGGATTTTGGGCGTGGACGGAGAAACTGAAACAGAGTTCAAGTTCAAACGCTCAGAAGAGACAAAAGAGATTGGGGACATTGCCCTTTCTCGAGTGAATCTTGGAGCCGCGGGGACGTTACTCGTCGCGCGCCGTGCCGTTGCAGAGCGTGTCATGAAGGAAGCCATCGCAGAGGCAATTTCGCAAAAGGAATTAAGCGAGCATTGGGAAAGGTGGACTGGAGCAGGTGATGTTGCGATCGCGGTCCGGCTCGATGCGCCGGTCGAAACATCGCGGCTTTACACATATCTGCCGATGGGCGAGCAGGCTGAAGCTCCTTTTCAAGGATATCTGCACGGCAGTTTCTTCCCTTCGTCGAACCGAAAACACCTGAACGCACGAAATCGCTTGAACGCGGTTTTATTGGAGGAAGCGACAGGCCTAGTATCCGAGGCGGTGTATCAGATCGTCATGGACCCGGCTGGTATGATCTCGAACTGGCTTACAGATGATGAACGCTCCGCAGCTGTTGCAGACTTCATGTGCTGGGAGAAGGTTGGAAGTCTGGAGGCCGACGAAAATCTGGCGGAAGTTGTTGCGCTCAAGTTGGCAGAAGTCTTTGGATGTGAGGAATTTGATGACGCTCCAATTGTCCCGTGTTCGGAAACGGGGCCCCATGGCCTTGTCTTGACATGGAAGCCGCCGAAATTCTCGCGTTTATGGCCGGACAATAGCGGTACGTTCTCTGCCAATGAGGCGGCGTACTTCGCGGCGGCTCTTGGTGTTTGGCCGATCTGGCACTCGATAGCATCCCGGCAAGATCGCTTGGACCGCTATCTCTCAAACACTGCTGAAGGCTACGCTGGAGAGCCCGGTGGAGAAGAACGTGCGCGTTTTGTTGAAACCGTGGCCAAAAGTCTCTACAAAAATAGCCGAACTGCCAAGGCCAGTTGGCAGGAGTATTTCTTACAGATTCCAGATTTCATGGGGAGTGACGGAAATCTCTTAGCGGGGCTTTCTGTGCTGATTGGAGACGACGGCCAACTTCACGCTGCCATGTTGCCACCACCTGAAGTAGAACGGAGTTCGCGGCCGTCACGCAGGCGTCGCAAACTTGAGACGGCAATATTTTCTCCTCCCGACCCGCGCAGGTCAGATACGGATGAAGACCTAGAAATCGATCCGCCAAAGAAACTTTCTGAGCGTTTCGGTTTCTTGTCGAGCACTTATCCTTGGCATCGGGAACTGACCGGGACACGTGCTTATCTCGAAAAGCACAAACTCGTGGAGGAGTTTGATCGCGAAGCAATACTCGCGCATCTTTCTCGAACACTGCGAAATGAGCGCAACAAAGAAGTTCTCAAGGGCGGCTTGCGTTGGGCGTTTCATTTGTGGCGCCAGCCCCGCGCAGCCAATCGATCTTTTCGATTGCAACCTCAACACCGGTTTCGGGTGCCGACACTTGACGGTCGATACATCGAGGCAAGAGAAGCTGTGTTCTCGGAAGGATGGCCCAGCCGAACCTCGGGGAGGCTGCTCCAGAATTTCCTTGATGCCGCTCCGCCGAATATTCCTGACCTGGTTGCTTTGTCCTCTCGCCGACTGGCAGCGCCTGATCATCTAGCTTTTCGGAACAAGCAGATCGAAGATTGGGTGGAGTTTTTATCCGAGCTTGGGGTTGAAAGTGGCATTAGGCTCGAGCGAAAATCATCGAAGAAAAACCGGTTCCGAGCAAACGAGATCAGAAGCTTTTCATTTGTTGAAGACTATGGGATGCCGCAAGCATTCGGCGAAGTTTGGCAGGAGAGCATCAGGTCTTCGGATCCGTCGCTCCTCAATCTTCCATCTACCACAGAATACGTGATCGATGGCGAAATTCACTGGCTGCCTGGCCAAGCTGACGTGGATTCCTTTTCGCCCGCGTGCAAGACTCTGTACGCCCAACTGATCCTTGATTGGTTGGCGAAACCATCGGAGCTAGCGTGGGAGCTTGAAGTTCACCATCACTTTTCGCGTTGGGCGGATCGCCGAAACTGGCCTACACCGCTTGCGGCGTTCCTACGCTCGTCAAACTGGTTGCCAGTAGAGGATTTTGGGCACTCTGACCTTGGCCAAGTAGCTGCTGCGCCATCTGATGTCTGGTTGAACGATGCCGACGGCGAACGATTTCTGTCATAC
Source organism: Ruegeria sp. BHSB196 (assembly GCF_059613135.1). Lineage (NCBI taxonomy): Bacteria > Pseudomonadati > Pseudomonadota > Alphaproteobacteria > Rhodobacterales > Roseobacteraceae > Ruegeria > Ruegeria sp. BHSB196. Next base: position 10,147 of record NZ_JBXWRY010000038.1, on the reverse strand, counting down.
CTTCCGAGACCAGTTCGAGAAGTCAGGCGAATACTCGAGCGATCAGGGAGTGACCTCTTCCAGAAATTACAGGAACGAGCGGGCCTTCGCATTCTCGGCGACCCTGACACTTTGGCTGATCAGCTTGCTTTCCTCGCAGAGCATTTCAGTAGTGAGGGACTTGACGATCATTTCAGACCACGATTGCTTAACCTTTATTTTCGAACATGGAGGCAGTTCCTCGCGCGCGTAGAAGACAGCACTGAAGATCCGCACGAAACCGTAGTTCCTGTGGAGATCTTAGTTCAAAAACAGAACAGTAGAGTATCTGTGAACATGTTTGACGAGGACGAAAGTCAGGGCGAAATCGTATATATCTGCGACACCGAAAGGGAAAGCGATGCGGGTCTCCTAGCTGCCAGTGGGCAAGCGTTCTTTCAATTGAAGGAGAGCGAGCCGGAACGAACTGGAGAGCTCTTCGAGGCGTTCTATGGTGCGCGTATCAGACGCATGTCCCGTGTCGATTACACGCTTCGTGCTGATGGAAATTCTATCGATGACGCGAAGAAGACCCCAATCCTCGAGGTTTGCCCAATCTTTCGGCCTATGCTGGCAGTCGCGATAGAAGCCCTCATCGGTACTGATGCGCAACGCCTTCCATCCGACCGTTCTGAACTACTGGCGAAACTTGAACGAATAAGTCTCGCGAAAGCATCTACGTTAGGCTTCGTTGTCGACGGAATTGGCATCTCGCCGGAGCAAATAGCCTCTCAAGCCTTTAGTCTGACTGCTGAAAATGGGCAGTCCGTTATTCTCGTGGGGAGTGGTGAGGAGTGGAACTGGGAGCTCGTCGATCGGTGTATCCCTGCGATCTGTGAGGCTTTGGGACAGCGTGCTCTCGCTCCACATCTCAGGTTACTCCTAGCTCACATCAGCCGCGACGTTCCGCTTGACGATACGCAAGCATATCCCGGAATAGATGTCGGACGCATGGCCGAACTTCTGCAACTTTCCGCCTCATCGACGACGGCTGCAACTACTACGCTGAATGCAGGCCTTGAACGCCAAGCGCCTTGGATACGTGCCGTTCTCTACCATGTTGCGGGCCATTCTACGATCGAAGCGTTCGATAAGGAACTTGACCAAACGATTAAGGATGAAGGGCTGCTGCGGGCCACACTGACGAAATTGCTTCTTCGGACCTCCATCGATGTCGGCGAACTGTTGCTGGTCTGTCGCACTGCGTTGGGTCCGGGAGATTTCCGAGAAGGCCTTGGTCTTGATTTCGCTGAATTCAATAAGAGCTTAAATGCTGTTGGCTTGGAACCCGAGACATATCCCGAACAACATAGCTGGTGTCTTGAGAATTTCTTACGGCAGCGTGAGATCGAAATCACTGAGTGCCTGCTTTCGGCTTACGCAGAAAAGCTGAATTTGATGCAGCCCGTGGATGACTACGCAGTGACCCGAGACGCTATTCGCACACTGAAACCAGATCCGACTTGGCTTCTTCGGTTCAAGGAGCCTCCTAACTCGGAGATGGAAGCATTGGTGAACGCGTGGCTCGATCTTCAAGGTGCGCCGCCGCTAGGCGATCAGGTGACGAAGCCTTCAACCCTAGTACAGGTCCGTGACCATAATCGGAAATTCCTTTCTGACTTCATTCGGAGAGCACTGCCAATTCTTCGCGCTTGGTGCGCAAAATTCCAACCAGAGAGGCGCCTTGACACTTTGATCGAGAAAGACGGGGTCGAGGATCTCCGTAAACGGCTGGATAGTATTGGTGTGTTGGATTTTCGCATGCTTGATGACACTTCGGCTGCGAAATGGCTTCAGATTCTGGATCTTTGGCCTGTCGGTATGCACCATTCACTTGACCTCAAAGAGCTTGAGCTTTCCGACGATGACGTTAAGGACGAGAGCGTGAAGGCTCGGGAAGCGAAAGAAGAGCGCAAGCGCGAGGCGCGCCTAGTTGAATTCAACGGGAAACTGATTGATCCGATAGAGGTCGATCTTTTTTCTCTGTCCGATGAACTGCAGCAGTCGCTTTCAGCTGAGGTTCTGGGCAGCGCCTTAAGCTCGTCTGCTGACTTGGAAAAGGTTCAGCACGGTAACCATACGCCCAAGCCTGGACGCGACCGGAACAGCGAAAAAAAGAAGGGGCGGCGACCTCGTGTCCCTGAGGAGAAGGCTGAACTGATCGGTCGTCTGGGCGAGATGGTCGTTTACCATTGGCTGAAGCGTATCCTCAACAAACAGGATATCGACTCGGCATGGGTTTCGGAGAACGGAGCATTAATAACTGATCGAGATGGGAACGATGGGCTCGGTTATGATTTTGAGGTCTCTTACAGGAACCAGATCTGGCAGATTGAGGTCAAAGCTAGTGTGGATGACCCTCAATCTTTTGAAATAGGGGAAACTGAAGTAAGAGCAGCGCGATTGGCGGCTCGTGTGCGTAGTGGCGTTCAATACAAGATCGCATATGTCAGTCATGTTGCAGAACCAGCCCAGACAAAAATAGAAATGCTTCCCAATCCTATGACCGACGAAGGCGCACGTGTTCTTGAGCTTCGTGGTGAAGGAATAAGATACGGTTTTGAAAGGAAATAACTGCGTGCCAGTTGCACTTGTCTTTGGCCGATGTTCTTCGTAGGCCCAGAGAAGGTTAGACGTGGTTCCCGTCCCCTCCACCTAAGTTCCAACGCCGTTGCCACCCTGAATTTCCTCTTCTGGGTATCCACATCTCGACCAACGGCAGCTCTTCTGCAGCTCCTGGCTATTCGTGCCTGACGAAACAGCTGACAGTCCCGTTCTTGACGTTAGCTGCAGTCAGGATCAAGGTTTGTGTCTTGCTCAGGCATGTTTGGCGTACCAGTTGGGTTTTTCTTATACGGCTCATAAAGCGCTGCCTGCGTCTCGCCGTTATCCCACAGATAAAGCAGACCGATTTCTTCGCCAGTCTTGATACACGTAATGCGACCGATGGCTTCGGCCGTCGTGCGAACACTCTCAAGTTCGGGCAAAACTAGCCCCTCTCGTTAAATAGTTCCTTGGGAGCGATGTCGAGAGCATGGGCAATCCGCTCCAGAACATCGATCGATGCTGAGAATTTCGCGAGTTCGATCTCGCTGATGTAGCTACGATCCAGGTCGGCAGCTAATGCTAATTGTTCTTGGCTCAACCCTCTGGAATTTCTTAGATTCCGGATATTTAACCCTACTTGTTCCCGTAATTTCATGGCCTGTATTCGGCCAGATCACAAGAACCGCTCTACGGAATATATTCCACAAAACGCGCGCGAACATCATAAACCCTATGCTCGCATATGGTGTGAAGGTTGAGGTTGGAGCTAGTGTATCAATAATGCAGTAATGTAATCAAAAGGTATTGATTGAAATGCGGTGCAAACTTATCAGGAATTGGACTGCCGGAGTTGCTTTGGCTTTGCTTTCAACCGTGGCTCCACAAGCGGCTAAAGCCTATCAGGTTGACTGCGCCATTCTACTTTGCCTGGCTGGTGGGTGGCCCGCGTCAGCAGAATGTACCCATGCCCGCGCCGTGTTTGTCCGCAGGATTACGCCCTGGCCGATTGAGCCGCCGTTGCAAATCTGGCGCTGCCCGATGGGTATTTCTGAGCGCGCGCCGTTGCAAAGCGCGGCCCCTAAAATCTGGGAGGCCAGCGACCAATCAGGTCGGACACTTGGTCAGGTTATTCTGGCACAAGTGGTCGAAGGTGGTGCCGATATCGACATCAGTGGTCTGGAATTCGATTTTGTGCGCTCGATCCGTGTTTGGGATGTTCGGTTCTACAGTCATCGCGAACGTGGCCGTGACGATGATTGCTCTGAGAGCTACATCATGCGCCTCGGGACCTACGGCACACAAGGCGAATTTGGCTGGCAACGCACGACACCTGCGGCCGCCCCACAATGGGTTTTGCCGACGCGACGCTGTTCGTCAACAAATTGGAGGCGCGGGGTCGGTGTCGAATGGGAGGATCACGAAGGCAACCACGGATATGAGTGGGTGGCTTACTAGAGCTATTCGCCGATGTCTTTCATGCGTTCAGCAATGTCACCCGCAATGCGCTCATACAGGGCGGCTTGCTTGTCTCTGGGAGTTCCGGGCTTCGGGTTCCTTCGTCGGATGCGTTTGGCAAGCCAGAAGAGCATCCGGGCCGCTGGATCCGACGTCGCATCCGGTTCTGCTGCCGGATACTTCTCCTCAAGGGCGACGACGATTTCCTGAGACAGGCTGCGCCGGTTTAGTGTGGCATTTGTTTCCAGACGCTTCTTGAGCGCGGCAGGAAGCAAGAGTTTGAATTGGACCAAGGCTTCTTCTTTCATGATTCCATGTTGGACAATATTTGTCCTCAATGATATGGACATTTTATGTCCTTTTGTTGAGGTGTAAATATGAAGACAACCCAGTTCAAACTTAACCTTCCAGCGGACGTGAAAGCCTGGCTTGAAGAGGAGGCTGTGCGGAACTTACGCTCACAGGGCGCTCAGGTGGTGTCATGTTTGCGGGCAGCCATGTCGCGGCAAGAAGCCGTGGGTGAGAGGGCTGAAAAATGAGCCCAAGCCATATTCAGCTGATTCCGACCCCAGAGCTTGCGCTTCTCTTCGGCTACAGTGAGCCGAGCGCGTCCTTCTATGACTTCTGCCGCAGGACGGGTATCGCTCCGGTGCCCGGGCGGCGCGGGTGGTATGACCCGAAACTCATTCGCGCGCGATTGGATGCTGTTCAGGGCATCAGCGCGGCAGAACGCGACGCCACTTCGCAACCGAGCCTCGTTGCACAGCGGAGAGCGCGCCGTGCCCAGAAGTAACCTTCCCAAGGGTGTCCACCGTGTCCGGCGCAAGGTTGTGTCCGGTGTTCGCTACCATTTCTATGCTTGGCGGGGCGGCCCAAAATTTTGGGAAGGGACGGACCCAAACCCCAAAGAACCCGAATTCTTCCATGCGTTTTCGCAGTGCGGTACGCCCGTGAGCCCGGCCGAATATCTAACGACTCACTTGGTCGATGATTTTCTTTCCAGTGCGTCCTTGCCCAAGGCTGAGCGTTCAAAGGCGGATATCCGTAAATGGCTGGAGTTGTTCCGCGAGGAGTTCGGTGCCGATCCTGTCGCGATGTTCGAAGAGCGCGCCTCAAGGGGCGAGGTCAATAATTGGCGCAAGAAGTGGCTTCATTCGCCCAAGCAGCACGATATGGCGGGCACCCATGCGACGCGCGTCCTCAATTGGGCCGTGGAAGAGGGGAAGCTGAAAGAGCATCACTGCCACAAGCTCAAGAAGCTCTACCAATCGAACCGCACAGAAATCATCTGGACGAGTGGCGACATCGCCCAGTTCAACAAATTTGCGCCGAAATGGGTGCAGAGGATCCTGACCGCAGGATGCGAAACCGGTTTGCGAGCTGCTGATCTGGTTCAGGTCAAGATGGACCAATTCGAAGACACGCCGCACGGCAAGCGCCTTCGTTTCAGGACCAGTAAGCGCGGCCAGATCGCATATATCCCTGCCACATCGGCACTTGAGAAATTGATCGCAGAGACGCCGGAAGGCCAAGAGGTGTTGCTGGTGTCAGAACTTGGCAGGCCTTTGACGGCCCGTTGGGCATCGAACCAGATCACCAAGTGGCGGCGCGAAGCTCAGATCCCCCCTTGGATCGACGGCAGGGAGAAGACTCTGTCTGATACGCGCGGGACGGCGGCGACAAGATTGCTAAATGCCGATCTGTCTTTGCGCCAGATTGCGGTGCTGATGGGGTGGTCGGTTCGCTACGCGGCGCAAGTTATCGAGCATTATGCGCAGGTTAGCCCGGACGAAAGCGATGCGGTTCTGCGCAAGCTCAATCGAGCGAAATCACTGTCTCAAGACACAAAAATGTAAACGCCCCTGTAAACGCGGGGCCTCAAACACGGCAAGGAGTGATGTAAGTGATTGTTTTTAAATGGAGGCGAGTACCGGAATCGAACCGGTGTACACGGATTTGCAATCCGCTGCGTCACCACTCCGCCAACTCGCCTTTTCAAGTGATATCAATCACTTGCCGTGGTTCGACTGGCGTTCTATCAGCTTTCGCGGGCGGCGTCCAGTGGGGGCGGCGGCGAAAATGCGCCGCGAGACGGGGGCGGGCCGGGGCGAGGGGCGGCGCCGGGCCGCGCCCGTGCGGCACCGTTTTCCGCCGAACGGACATTGCCGGGCCGGGGCGGTTGTGGCAAAAGCCCGGTAGCACAAGGAATTGACGAGCACCGATATGACTGACTTTGCCGAGCGCCGCCGCATCATGGTCGATACGCAGATCCGTCCCTCTGACGTGACCAAGTTCCCGATCATCGACGCGATGCTGTCGGTTCCGCGCGAACGGTTCGTGCCGGATCGCCAGCGCGAGGTGGCCTATGCCGGCGACCTGGTGGATCTGGGCGGCGGGCGGTATCTGCCCGAGCCGCGCACGCTCGCCAAGATGCTGGATTTCGTCAATATTTCCGGAGACGAAATGGTGCTGGACGTCGCCGCGAGCCTGGGATACTCGACCGCGGTCGCGGCGCGGATGGCGCAGCTGGTGGTGGCCGTGGAATCGGACGAGGCGATGGCGCAGGAGGCGCAGTCGATCCTGATCGACGTGGGCGCGGACAATGCGGTGGTGCATCACGGGCCGCTGGCCGAGGGCGCGGCCGAACACGCACCCTATGACGTGATCCTGATTCAGGGCGGTGTCGAACAGGTGCCGCAGGCGCTGCTGGACCAGCTCAAGGAGAACGGGCGCATCGCCTGCGTCTTCATGGAGGGCGATCTGGGCACCGCGCGCATCGGACGCAAGACCAACGGCCGGATCAACTGGCGCTTTGCCTTCAATGCCAGCGCTCCGGTCCTGGACGGGTTCGCGGCAGAGCGGGCATTTGTGCTATAGTTGAAAAATTCCTTTCAGCACCTTCTTGCCACAGCGAAATTTCCTGATCAAACTGGCCCCGAGGCAAGAAAAACATACTCGTAGAGGGGCATGAGAAATGCACGGATCGAAGCGGCGCGGTCTTTTGAGGGCGCTGGTATTTGCAATTGGCATCACGACAGCGGCGACATTTTCGCCACGGGCCGGAACGGCCGACAATCTGACGGATGCGATGATCGGGGCCTACAACACGAGCGGTCTGCTGGAGCAGAACCGGGCGCTGTTGCGGGCCGCGGATGAGGATGTGGCCATCGCGCTGTCGGCGCTGCGGCCGATCATCGACTGGACCGCGCGGGTGCGGCGGCTGTACACCGACGGCCAGACCAACGGGCTGGTCGCCGATACGAACCGCAAGGATTTTTTTACCGGTCTGACATTGCGGCAACTGATCTACGACGGGGGCGCGTCGGCGCTCGGTAAGCAGTCGGCGCAGGAAACCGTTCTGGCGACCCGTCAGGCCCTGCTGCAGATCGAACAGCAGATCCTGTTCCGGGCGGTCACGGCCTATCTCAACGTGCTGCTGACCGAAGAAACGGTGGGCATCCGCCAGAACAACGTGCGCCTGCTGGGCGAGGAACTGCGCGCGTCGCAGGACCGGTTCGAGGTCGGCGAGGTGACGCGCACTGACGTGGCGCTGTCGGAATCGCGGCTGGCCAATGCGCGGGCCAACCTGGCCGATGCCGAGGGCGATCTGGCCGTGGCGCGCGCCGAATACGTCAATGCCGTCGGCCAGGAGCCGGGGCGGACCGCCGGTCAACCTCCGATCCCGACCCTGCCCAGTTCGCTGAACAGCGCCGTGGATCTGGCGGTACGCAACCACCCGTCGATCCTGTCGGCCCAGCACGAGGTGCGGGCGCTGGATCTGCTGGTCCGGCAGCAGCGGGCCGGGCTGGGCCCGACCGTCAACTTCGAGGCCGAGGCCGGCGTGCTCGAGGATTTCGACGACGACGATTTCAGCAACGACGCCGCGGTTCGGCTGCAGTTCCAGCAGAACATCTATGCCGGCGGCCGTCTTGCCGCCCAGGTGCGCAGGGCGATGGCGCAGCGCGACGCGTCGCGGGCCAATCTGCTGAACGTGCAGAAGGACATCGTTCAGGACGTCAAGGACGCCTATTCCCGCTACCAGACGGCCGGGGCCAGCCTGACCGCGTCGAACGAGCGTGTCCGGGCGGCGCAGGTCGCCTTTGACGGCATCCGCGAAGAGGCGACGCTGGGCGCGCGGACCACGCTGGACGTACTGACCGCGGAACAGGATCTGCTCGATGCGCAGCTGGCGCAGGTGGCGGCGATCACCGAACGCTCGCTGGCCGCCTACCAGCTGCTGCAGGCGCAGGGCCTGCTGACGGCCGAGCGCCTGGGGCTGGCGGTGCAGATCTATGACCCGACGCTCTACTACAACCTTGTCAAGAACGCGCCGGCGCAGGTCAGCAAGCAGAGCAAGGATCTGGACCGGGTTCTGAAGGCGTTGGGAAAACGCTGACGCCGACGCTGTCTGTTGTGGCCTGAGCCGAGTTCCGCTAATCTCAACCCTGAGGTTAGGAGTGGTTCAGGACATGACGGATCCGGTCACGAAGGCAGAGGCGGAAGACGTGCTTGCATCGATTCGGCGCCTGGTGCGGGAACAGCACGGCGCCGGGCAGGCCGAAGCCGCAAATCACGAACAGGGAAAGCCGGGGCGGCTGTTGTTGACCTCGGCTTTGCGCATCACCGAGGCGCGGGAAGCCGGGGCTGCGAAGCCCGCCAGAACGGCACCGCTGGTGCTGCGCCACAAGCTGGGGGAGGCCGAGCCAGCCAGGGCGGAGTCGCCCGAACCCGCCGAGGGCAGGCCGGCACCGGACGGTGCCGCCAACGCCGCCGCGGCGGTCCGCAAGCGCGAAGTTGCCGACGGGGTGATCCTGATCGAGCCGGCAGTGAGCCTGAGCGCCAAGATTGCGGCGCTGGAAACCGTGATTGCGCAGACCGACGACCAGTGGGAGCCGGACGGGGAAAGCGACGACGCCTATTCCGGAACCCGGACCTCTTCGATCGCCTGGCAGGAGGACGGCGCACAACCAAAAGGCGAAGACGCCGTGGCGGAGGCGACCCCGGAAGCGCCCGAGGATCCGCCGGCAGCTGAGCCCGAGGCCGCGCCGGCGCAGCCGCAGGCCGAGGTGATCGGCGCCGAGGATGCGGAGACCGCCGAACCGCAAGAGCCGCCGGTCGGGGTGTTGACCGAGGCCGAGGTGGAGCAGCGCGCCGAGGCGGTGATCGACGAAGCGGCGCTGCGTCAACTGGTGGCCGACATCGTTCGCGAAGAGCTTCAGGGGGCGCTGGGCGAGCGCATCACCCGCAATGTCCGCAAGCTGGTGCGGCGCGAGATTCACCGCGTATTGGACTCTCAGGAACTGGAATAGGCCGGCGCGCGGCCGGGGATTTCGGCCAGGGCCAGCAGCTGGTCGAGATCCATGTGCCGTTCCAGATGGTCGGCCAGATCGTCCAGCGCCGTTTCCACACCATCGTCATAGCCCGCGTGGGCCTCGGCCCCAAGCCCGGCCAGAAAGCTGGCCCGGAACGCATCCGAGGCGAACAGCCCGTGCAGGTAGCTGCCGCGCACGCGGCCATCGGCGCTGGCCGCGCCTTCGGGACGGCCGTCGATTTCCAGCCAGGCGCGGGCGCAGTCCGGGCCTTGGGTGCGGCCCATGTGAATCTCGTAACCCGAGACCGGTTCGCGGCCGGGCAGGGCGACGGCCTGCCGCAACGTGACCTGCTTTTCGCCGGCCATGACCGTGTCCACCTCCAGCAGGCCCAGCCCCGGAACCGTGCCCGGGCGTCCATCGACCCCGTCGGGGTCCGCGATGGTCCGGCCCAGCATCTGATACCCGCCGCAGAGGCCGAGCACGTGGCCGCCCCGCCGGACATGCGCCAGCAGGTCGATGTCCCAGCCCTGCGCCCGGAAATAGGCCAGATCGCCGATCGTCGATTTGCTTCCGGGCAACAGAACCAGGTCCGCATCTCCGGGCAGGGGGCGTCCGGCGGGAATGACCTCGACACTGACTTCGGGCTCGGCCGACAGCGGGTCGAGATCGTCGAAATTCGCCATGCGTTCCAGTTGCGGCACCGCGACCTTGCAGGCGCCACCCACGCGTGACCGGATATCCATCATGTCCTCGGCGGGCAGTTTCCACGCATCGTCGAACCACGGCACCACGCCAAGGCAGGGCCAGCCCGTGCG
>NZ_JBXWRY010000037.1:0-35776 GCF_059613135.1 Ruegeria sp. BHSB196 | reverse complement strand
CGTGAAAGCCCGGTTCGCGGGACATGTGGTTCTGGACCCCGCTGGCGCGCCGGATTCGTTTTCCCTGACCGGCGAGGGCAAGGGCGGCGCGGCGGGCTTTGCCAAGGGCGGCGCGGATGTCACCCTGCTGGAAGACGCTGGCGAAACGATCCTGAAATACACTGCGACGGCCGAGATCGGAGGAAAGATCGCGCAGCTTGGCAGTCGTCTGATACAAGGAACGGCCAAGAAGCTGTCGGCCCGTTTCTTTGCCAGGTTTGCCGAGGTCGTCAGCGAGCGGGTCGGAGCATGATCCGACTGCTGAAGGGCCGCAGGCACGGACGGTCGCGCGCGCTCCCTTGGCCTCTCAATGCGCGGTGTCGCCCCGCTCGACGGTGAAGAAGAACTCCTCTTCCGGCTTTCTTGCCAGGATTTCGTCGGGAATGACATCGGGACCGGAGAGAAACACGTTGGCCCCGAAATGCGCGTGCATCCGGGACAGTTTTTCAAGCCGTGGACCGGTCAGGTCGGAATAGAAGCTGCCGTCGGCGGGTTGCGATCGGAGTTCCGCGATCTTCTCGCGGTGCCGGAGCACCGAATGGCCATGAGCCGCGCGGATTTCCGGGTCGGCCATCAGCCGATCCCACTCGGCGCGCAGAAGCGGCAGCCGCTTCAGGATCGAGGTCTCGCGTTCGGCATTGTTGTTCATCCGAAACCAGTAGGCGAGCCCCTGATCGCGATCCACATGGTTCACGCGGCCCCGGTCGCGTTTGACCAGAAAGCTTTCGGCCGAGCGCACGGCATAGTGGTTCAACTGCACAAGGTCATAGCCATAGGTGCCGACCGTCGAGCGCCATCCGGTCCGGTACATCTGACGTGGCAATGGCCGGCCCGAACCGTTGACCCACCGGATTTCCTCCCAAAGTTGGGGGTGCAGACCCTTGGGCCGGTGAACCCCCAGCTTCTTGAACAGGCCCAGGTTCCGGAACAGCGTCTTGAATCCCCAGGCCTGATGCGGCTTGCGGCACAGTTCGGGTGCACAGCGGGTGAACTGCTCGGTCACGAATGCGTCACGGAACGCGTGCACGTCGTCATTGCCGAACAGACGCCAGGTCATGGCGATCATGTTGGCATCGGGTACGGCACCGAACAGCGCGTCCAGGGTTCCATCGCCCACCTTGATGTTGACGAATTCGTCAACGTCGATCACCGCGATCCACTCGGCATCGCGGATCACGGCTTCGTCCTCGGCGGATCGAAGCCCGGCATGTTGCGGCGGCAGGTCCAGGTCGCGGTAGGTGTTCCGGCGATGGTGCACCAGGCCGCGGTCCTGCAGCAGATCCAGCATCGCGTCCGTTCCGTCCGTGCAGTCGTTGGTGTAGACGAGCACGTCGTCGAACCCGATGGCGCGGTGATGGGCCAGCCATTCCAGAATGAACGGCCCCTCGTTCTTCATGCAGGTGACGATGGCGCGCCGACCGTTTGTTTTTGCCGCCGGGCGCGGTTGGCGTTTGGGCATGCGCGCCGGTTCCTCGCCCCAAACCCGTTCGGCCTGTTCGATCAGCGGTGGATATTCGACCAGCGATGTCTTGGGAACGATCTGCCCGACCTGATCTGTCGGGTGGCGGATGGCCATGTGCCGAAAGAACCCCACCGCGCGTCCCGGGTCGGGGCGCAGATTGGCGATCCGAACCGCGCGCCAGACCGCGTCGGGGGGTGACTTTTGCGGCGCCACACACCAGCTGCTGCGGCTGGGCGGTGTGTCGAACTGGATGCAGACATGCTCCGCGTATCCGGGTGCGCGGGCGTTGCGAACCTGCCAAGGATAGCAGTTTCGGCCGATCAACGGGATCGCAGCGGATGCGCTGTCGGCTGCCTGATCGAAGGCGCTGGGACCGTCGCCGCGTTCCAACAGGTCGTGTACGTCCAGCCGCGCCACTGCGCGGGCGGCGTTCAGGAACCTGTGGCGCAGAATCTCGAACAGGATGGAATGGCCGAGCGGCGCGGTCCAGGGATCGGGCGGCGGAACCCGCATCCGGTCCTTGCCCGGCGCATCGGGAACGCAGAACGGATGCGCTTCGGGTGGCAGGCCGGCTTTGCCCAGCGGGAAGTTCGAACGCACAAGGGCCACACAGACAAGACCCGGGATGCCCGCCAAACCTTTCTCCAGCGCCTCGGAGAACCCGGCGTCCGGGCCGGGCCCGGCCCGGTTCAGGATCACGGCCCCGGTTGCCCCGTGGTGGGCGGCATGAAACCGCAGCCAATCCAGAACGGTCGCGGCCGGTTCGCCGTTTCGTACGCCCAAGAGCGCGTTCGTTTGCGCGAATGGCGCCTGATCGTGCCCCGCAACGTCGATCACGACCCGTTTGCCGCCGATGTTCAAGGTCGTCCGGTCGTCCAGGCCGGAACAAACCCATTGTTCCGCGCCGCCGATAACTCGGGTCTCCACCGTCGTGGCACGGTCCGGCAGGGCAATCTGGCGTTCGGTCGCCGCGCCGGCGAAGGACAGCACCACCCGCCCATCCGGCCGGCGCACCGCATCCAGGAGCACGGTGTCGCCGGTTTCCGCGCCGACCAATGCTCTCTGGATGAATTTCGGGTTCACGTCGGAGTCACACGTTTTCAATCGGTTGCACGGGCGGCCTGCTCAACCGGGGGATCGGTTTCGGCCGGTTCGCCGTCCCAACTGTTGGTGAAGATCCAGTCGCGACGTTCCCGGAACTCCGGCTGGTCCAGCAACGCCCTGGCGCGTTCGCGGTGTTTGTCGCAGGCCAGTTGGTGCAGGCGGTTCAGTTCGGTATCGGCCATCAGGCTTTCCAGTTCCTTGCGGAACCCCGCTTGCTGGCGCTCGAAGGTCGAAGTCAGCTCTTCGTTACGGTTGCGCAACCTCCAGTATCGGTGGGACACCTGTTTTTTCTGCACGACGACATCGCCACGGAACATCTTGATCAGATAGCTTTCCAGCGACCGCAGCGGGAAGTGATCGAGAACGACCAGATCATAACTGCCGCGAACGTCAATGCCGTTGAGCGTGGGGTCTTGGGCCAGCGTTTGCAGCGGCCTGCCGGATCCGTCGAGCCAGACCACCGGTCCGCGGTCGTCATGAAAATCGGGGCGGTGGTTGCGCGGTTTCCTCAGCTTGTCGCTCAGCCGCACGATCGTCTTGACGCCGCGCTGCGCCTTTCGCCATCCCGGGCTCTCCGTCTGATGGCGCGGGAACTGTTCGGTCATCAGGCCCGGCTCGAATGCATACCGGTTGTTGGATCCGTGGTTCAGTTCCGACATGCTCAACGCGTCGAAATAGCCGGCGGCCCGCAACAGATCACGCATCGTGCCGTCACCGACCCTTATGTTGACGTATTCATCCACATCCATCGAGATGAAGAAATCCGCCTGCCGCCATTCGCGCAGATGCGGCGCGTAGGCCAGCGCGACCGGCTGGAAATAGGTCGAGCCGGTGGCCAGCGCCGGGTTGGGCAAGTGGCGGACCATGCCCAGGTCTTCCAGCCGGTCGAGGATCTGATCGGTGCCGTCGGAACAGTCGTTGGTGAAGACGACGAAACCCTGAATTCCGATCGACCGGTGCCAGGCGATCCATTCCAGAATGAACGGCCCTTCGTCCTTCATGCAGGTCGTCACAAGAAACCTGGGGTCGTTCGGCGGCCATGCCCGGGCTTCGGCCGGCAGGGTGGGGCGGACGAAACAACGGACGCTTGTGGATTTCTCGACGGACTCGATCTGCAGGCCGCGGCGCTGGAAGAGATCGTAGAGTGCTTCAACATTGCGACGCCCGTAGACCTTGTGATGAAACTCCATGATCAACACGCGCACATTGGACAGGTCCACATCGTCGAACAGCCCCAGCTCACCGCCCTCGATGTCGCAGACGATGACCGTGGGATCGTGCGTTGCCATCAGATCCTTGATGCCGTGGCTGGCGATGCTGATGGTCCGCTCGTAGGGGCGGCTGTCGGGTTCCAGCGACGAGGCCCAGAAATCGGCCCGCAGGTAGAAGTCCAGCGGCCCCGCGCCGTCGGGGGCCACCACGCCGTTCAACAAGGTCACGTTTCCGGCGCCGTTGAGCCGGTGGGTTTCGCGGATCAGGGGGATCAGTTCTGGATTGGCCTCGACCGCGACGACGCTTTCGACGCCCTCGGTCGTGGCTGCCAAGGTGGACAGCAGGCCGACGCCGGCGCCGAGTTCCAGAACCCTGTCGCCAGGTCGCAACAATTTGCGCAGGGCGGCGAATTCGCCGCCTTCGTAGCGATTGTTGCGCATCGGCTTTTCGATCGGCGGCGTGATGATCCGGGGCACGAACGGCACTTTCACGCCGTTGGTTTCGATCACTTCGTCATATTCAAGTGTCGCCGCCATTGTCACAGGTTCGCTTCCCTCAGTCTCGGCATTTCCCGTCCCGGAAATCCCTCGGCGATCCTTTCATAGATATCCCGGTAATAGGCATCCTGCATCAATTCCTCGAAAACGGCACGGTTTGCATCCCGGCCTTCGCGGTGAAGCAAGGCGATACGCCCTCGGGTCTTGTCGTCCATGCGTTTCATCTCGGACCGGGTTTGCGGACCTCTGTTGGCGGCGGCCAGATCCTGTGCGTCGTTGATGTCGAAACTCCGCCAATACTCGGTATCCACCGCGCGTTCGTGGTTGGCGGTGCGACCGCGCCCGGACTTGACCAGGAACCTCTCCAAATCCCGGATGGCATAGTGATTGACCTGCGCCAGTTTGCGGCAGCCGGGGTCTTTCGACCGCCAACCGGGATCGACGTTCGGATCCAGAAGTATGCCCGAACCGTTGCACATCACGCTCGGCACATCGGCAAAGGCGTCCTTGGGTTTGTGGATGCCGATGCGCTTGAAGGCGTTGGGTTTGAAGATCGACTTGAACCCCATCATGCGCTCGGCGATGCGCGCGGGCTTTTCGGCAAGCGTGAATTCTTCCGTAACCAGGCCCGGCGGCATGGTTGCATGATGAGAACTTCCGAAGGCTTTCCAATGAATGGTGCAGGCATTTGCCTCGGGCGGAAGGGCATCGACAAGGTCGGCGACCGTGCCGTTGCCGACATGGACAACCAGAAACTCGTCGCAATCGAGCGCCATCGCCCATTCCGCGGCCTTGTATTCGTCGAGCCGGGATGCCCGCCGATATGCCTTGTTTTGCCAACCCTTGTTGCGGGAACGATTGGGAAAATGCTGGATGAAGCCATGCTTGGCCATCGTGCGCAGCATCTTTTGCGTACCATCGACGCTGTCGTTTTCGTAGATCGCGATATCGGTAAAGCCGATGGCCCTGTGATACGCCACCCATTCCCAGAGGTTCGGCGCTTCGTTCTTGACGGTCAACGCTAGAAAGAACCTGCGGTCGGACACGTTTCGGACTGCCCTTGTGGTGTTTTGCCTCGCGTCCAGACCGTACCAGTTGCGTTTCGGGCTGACAACAGCGCGCCCTCATGCGCCCGGTCGGCGCTGCCATTTTGCGAACACACGTTGCATGGTTTCGATCAGTTCGGGGTTTCGCACAAGGTCCGGTCCGGCTTCGGACCGGTCGAATTTCCACGAGGTCGAGATCTGCCGGAAATGCCAAAGCCGGAAATCCGGATCGACCGGGTCGTGCCGGTTGTCGATGAAGTGGGTCAGCCACTGCTTGCCCTTGTGTGGGCCCTGCGGCGCGACGCACCATTTGCGGTTTGCCTTTGGACGGCCCGTTGCGCTGACATGCGAATGATCGGCGTGGCGCGCGTAACCGTCGGGGCCGGGTTTGGGGGCGTAGACCCATTCCGCATCGGCGCGCGTATAGCCCGCCTCGGATGCCACCGTCGCATCAAAGATCGACTGGCCGCGGAAGGAATGGAACAGTTCGTCGATATCCGCGTTCACGACGGCGCGGGCCCGGGCGAAGAACCGCAATCGCCCGAGTTCGGCCATCGACCGCTGCAGAAAGAGCGAGTTGTAGGCGCTGCGGTTTTCCGCGGTCGGACCGAACGGGTACCGCGCGCGCAGGATCGCCGCTTTGCGCAGGCCGGGAACCGAACCCAAGGTCTGCCGCAAGTCGGTCGGCGCATAAGCGGTGGAGCCATTGTCGGCCAGCACCACGGTCTCGAGCCCATGTTCGCGCACGTAGTAGCCGAGCCAGTCGGCGATCCAGTCCAGCCGGTTGTCCAACGAAATCGTGTAGATCCCGTTCAAGCCGCCGAATTCCTGGACAAAACAGCGCCCCACCGACAGGCGCGCTCCGAAATCCGCATGCGTGATGGACAGATCGCGCCCTTGGGCCGCGTCGAGCGCGATGATCGAGCATCTGGACAGATCGCGGATCGCCTTGATCTGGACGGAAGCGCCATCCAACCGGAACTCCGCCTCTGCCATGCGGGCGCGGAAATTCAGCAGGGGTGGCCCGATCAACAGGATTTCACCGGCTTCGCTGTCCTGAAAGCAGTCGTAGACCAGCGTGGTCCAGTCATACCGCGTGTCATAGGCCGCATCGTGATGCGCCGGCTTGCCAAAGCGGTCGCGCCTGAGATCGGGCCGGTTGGCCGGTATCCCGAAGCCCGAGAGTTCCAGATCGAAGACTTCGGCGCTCATGGGTCTCGCAGAAATCTGCGGGGCAGGTGCGGAACGTAATCCTCCGGAACGTTGCGGTCGATTGCGCCGCGCCCGACCAACAGATCGAGGCAGTGAAGGGTCAGGTCGAAGCTTTCGAAAACCGCGTCGGACAGGATTGCCAGCGCCTTCAACTGACCGTCGTCCAGCCTGTCCGGCTCGCGCAGGTCGCGCACGAAAACGGCGTCCCCGTCGAGGGCCTGACTGGCGATCCTGGCGCCTTTCAGCCGGGCCGACTGTGAGTTTCCGATATGGGATTTCTTTTCGAACAGCGTCTTGTGAAATCGCAGTCCCAGGTCCGATAGCCGGGCGATCTGGGCATCGAGCAAGGGTTCGTCCTGGTACAGTGGATAGAACCGCAGCTCGGTCATCACGGCGACGGCGCGGGACAGCTTTTCGCCGCCGTTGTCGAAGATCAGCGCCTCGGCCCCCTGGACATCGATCTTGAGCAGGTCGATGCGGTCGATGGAGTCGATGTCATCAAGGCGCCGAGTTTCGATCTCTGCCGTCTCGATCAGCGTCGCCGACCCTTCGGATCGTCCGAGAAAAGCGATCGACTTGGGGTCGAGCGGAAAGATCGAGCTCAGACCGGACCGGCGGTAGATGTGCAACGGATGCACGCGACCGTCGCCAACGGCACAGTTTTCGTAGTGCTCGTGTGGCCCCTTTTCGGCCAGCAGCCGCTCAAAGGCGCCCTTTTGCGGTTCGAACCCGTGAACCTCGCACAACCCGGCGGACAGCAGCGGCTTGTAGGCTGGATCTTCCAGGGGGTTCGCGCCGATATCGACAATCACCGGCGCTTGGTCGGCGCCAAGGCACTCCGACAGGAAACGCCATCGGGCAATCGTCATGTCCTGCATTTCGTCCAACTCGCTCGACCGTCGCGCCGTTTCACCCGACCGCACTTTTTCTGCCCCTGACCACCGGGATGCGTGGGGCCCACATTAGCCGTTCCACCCGGTCGCATCCACCGGGAATTGCATCACTCCGCCTGTTGCCCGCCCCGCGCCGGCGATGCCATCAACGCATATTCGACCACCGCGGCGGTGGATTGGGCAATCGGCGCGCCAAGAGACACATGCCCGGTGCCCGTCAGCGTCACGCTGGCGCGTTTCAGAACGGTTTCGGCGTCCTGCTCGGTTCTGACGAAACTGCCCAGCGTGCTGTGGTCGCGGAACTCGACGATGCCGTTGGCGATCGAAACCGTGGCGTGACGCCGCGACACCCAGGGCGCGGAAATCACCAGATCACAGTCCTCCGCACGGCCCAGCACCAGTTCGTGCCCATCCGACAACCAAAGAACCTCGGATTTGTGCTTGAGGCAGAGATCGGTCGTTCTGGAGGTATGCGTCTGCTTCATGAAGAAGTTGACGGTTCGTCCCGTGGGATCTTCGGCGATGTGGGAATAGACGGCCCGGCTGTCCGCCGCCCCCTTGAGCCGCAAAACGTCAACCTCCCGCAGCGTTTCGCGAACCGGTTCGCTGAGTTGCTGAAAGCAGCCTTGATCGACCAGCACCTCGTGCGGCTTGGCCAGCGACGACAAGCGCGCGGCGACGTTGACCGGGGTTCCGAACAGATCCTCGGGGAACTTCATCATGTCGCCCCAGCTCACACCGGCATGAACCTGGAGAACGGAGTCCGCAGACCTCTCGACGACGCGTTCCGCCACTTCGACCGCGGCGTCGGCCTCGGGGAAGAACGCCAGAATGTCGTCGCCTTTGGAATGGATGAATTCGCCGCCCGCCTGCCGGACCTGGTCCCGCATGGTTTCCAGGCGCAAGCCGATTTCCCGCATGGCGCGCGGCGCGCCTTCCCGCTCGAAAAACGGGGTGCTGCCGGAAATGTCCGCAATCAACGCCGCGCCGATGACACGCATGCACCACACTCCAGCCTGGAAGGGCCAGGTTGCGCCGTTGGCGACAAGCTGGCAGTTGTAACGTTATTGTGTTAGGTTTGCACACAATAGTGATTAGAGCAATTTCAGACCTGGCAGGAGGCCACCAGACGATGGAACGTCACAAGTCATTCGGTTTTACAGTCTTTTCCATGTTGTATCTCGCCGCAGGGGCAAGCTTTGTCGCGCCGGCCGCAGCGCAGGACTCGAATGCCTGCCCGGTCGATGGATGTGCGGTTGAAATCTTGTCCGTCACCAAGGACGGAGACGAGTTGACCGTCGAGCTGAACTCCAACTTCAGCCCGGACATGTCCAAGAACCATTTCCACATCTGGTGGGGCGAGCTCTACGACGTGAAGCAGGTCAGCAACAACGCCGAGTCGGAACATGGGGTCGAACAGGGCGATTGGCATCCGACCGACGCTTATCCAAGCTATACGACGACGGGCGTCACTTCGGTGGCGGCACGCGGAGATGCCGTGTCGCTGTGCGTGTCGGCGGCGGATCGCAATCACGACATTTTGGACCCGGAAAAGTTCACCTGCGTTGACGTTTCGGATCAATTCTAGTCCGGGAACTTGAATGGAACTACCTGGCTACGTCGGACGCTATGTCGTTCGCCGCAAGATCGCGCGTGGCGGTTTTGCGGTGGTGGCCTTGGCGTGGGACGAGGAATTGCAGGCCGAAGTCGCCATCAAGATCCTTCAGTCGCACGAGGAAGAGAACGAATTCCTCAAGCATCGGTTCATCGAAGAAGCGCGGCTGTTGCGACGTATCAAGTCCTACAGCATCGTCGGGGTGCACGATATCGGGCGGCTTTCGGACGGAAGCCCGTATTTCGTCATGGACCACGCCGATCTGGGAACGCTGACCGACCAGCTGCGCGCGCATGACGGGCCGTTTCCGGGCCTGCCGCAAAAGGACATCCTGCAACTCGTCGATTCGCTGACCTCCGGTCTGTCGGCGATCCACCGGGCCGGGGTCATCCATCGGGACATCAAACCGGACAACATCCTTTACCAGTCCATCGGCGCCCGCCAACGGCCGGAGGCTCCGCCAAGCGACGACTCGGATCACACGGTCCTGTTTCCCGCGCCGCAGACCCGGCAACCGGCCCAGGTCCGCGTCATGATCGGCGATCTCGGCATTGCCAGCGATGCGCTCGGCGACACCAACGCCTCGTTGCTCATGGGGGGGACGCCGGCCTATATGGCGCCCGAGCAATTCGAGGCGGATGGCGGGGTAAGTCCCGCGGCCGACATCTATTCGGCGACCGCGGTCCTGTGGTTCGCGCTCACCGGCGCCCGCCCGCCCGACGCCGTGGCCGTGGAAGAGGAAATCGACTGCCTCGCCGAGCCTTGGCGGCATTTCTTTCTGCGCGGCATGGCGGCCGATCCGGCACAACGGTTCGAAGACGTGGAGGCGTGGAGCAGTGCAGCCCAGGACGTCATGGCCCGGATCGCCGCGGAGTTTCCCGACCCGACCGAGCTGCGCCCCGACGACACCAGCCTGCCGAGCCCCGGCACCGATTGCCCCTATCGCGGCCTCAGCGCCTTCCAGCCCGAGGACGCGGATCGGTTCTTCGGTCGCGAGGAACTGGTGGCGGACATCCTTCAACGGGTCCGCACGCAAAAGGTTCTGGTCGTCGGGGGCTCGTCGGGCAGCGGAAAGAGCTCCTTGATCCGTGCCGGTCTGATTTCCGCGCTCAGGCAAGGCCGCCTGCCGGGCAGTGAAACCTGGCGGATCGAGCTTTTCACGCCCGGCAGCGACGCACTGTCCGAGTTGTATTTCCGGCTGCGGGGCGATCAGGAAAATGCGCGAGTCCGGCTGGACGAGTTCATCGCGCGGCCCACACTGGCCCGGCAGGTCATTCAGGCGGCAGGGGAACAGCCGCTGCTGTTGGTCATCGACCAGTTCGAAGAGCTGTTCACGCTCAACCACGAGGACGTGGCGCAAGGCTTTGTCGATGCCCTTGCCGCAATCACGGATCCGGCCGACAGCAACGTACGGATCGTTCTGACCATCCGGGCGGACTTCTATCAGAACTGCGCCGCCCTGCCGTGGTTGGCCGAGGCCGTCAGCCGCAATCAGGTTCTGGTCGGCCCGATGACGGCCAGTGATCTGAGACGCACCATTGTCGAACCGGCCCGACTGTCCGGCCTTTACGTCGAACAGCATCTGGTCGATGCGATCCTGTCCGAGGCGGGTGACGACGCGGGTGTTCTGCCGCTCCTGTCCCATGCGCTGGTGGAAACCTGGCTGCGCCGCCTGGGGTCCACGCTGACTTACGAAGGGTACCGGAGCAGCGGCGGCATTGCCGGGGCGATCCGCCAGACGGCGGACGCGGTCTTTGACAACGACTTTTCGGACCAAGAGCGCTGTGTGGCGGAACGATTGCTTCTCAGCCTCGTCATTCCGGGCGAGGGCGGCGGGGACACCCGCCGGATCGTCGCGCGGTCCGAATTGCGCGACGACACCGATGCCCCGGTCATGGAACGGGTCATCAAGCGTCTGACCGAGGCCCGGCTGCTCACCGTCGATGACGAAACGGTGCAGATCACGCATGAAGCGTTGCTGCGGTCATGGCCGCGCCTGAGCCGCTGGATCGAACGGTCGCGGGGCGACCTGCGCCTGCGTCTGCGCATCGTGCAGATGGCCGACGAATGGATCGAGTCGGACCGTGATCCCGAAATGCTGCTCAGGGGTGCGCGGCTGGGATATGTGCTCGAATGGCTCGAGAACAACCGGGACAGGACCGGGGCCAAGGAGAGAGAGTTTCTGGAAGCGAGCGCACAGGCGCAGAAAGCCGCCGAGGATGCGGCCAACAGACGCCAGGCGCAGCGCAGGCGGTTTCGCAACATCGCCGTGGGCGCCTTGACCATTCTGGCGATCGGCACGACCGCGGCCTCGTTCATCGCTCTCAAACAGTCCCGGCAGGCGCAGGAAAACGCGGCTCTGGCAGATGCCGCGACGGTCAAGGCCAATGACAGCTTTGCCAGCGCCCTGGGCGCGGCGGCGGCCGGCTATGCCACCGACGATCCACTTTTGGCGCTGAACCTGGCCGCCCAGTCGGTTGCCCGCTCGCGCAGCCCCAGCACCACATACGACGCGCGGGTGGCGCTGCTGCGGGCGCGGCTCGCCCTTGCAAAGGGCGCGCCGGTGCCCGACGGCGCCCCCGTCGCGGCAGGCGATGCGCTGGCCATCGCGATCGCGCCGGATGCGGGCGCGGTCGCGACCGGATCGCGGAACGGCATGGTCCGGATCCTGGATGGTGCGACGCGGCAGCAGGTCGGCGAAGACCTGGACATCGGCGTGGGCGGCATTCAGGACATCGCCTTTGCCCCCGATGGCTCGGCGTTGGCCGCGGTGGGAGACACCGGCCGCCTGGCACTCGTTCCGATCAGCAGCGGGTTTGCCGACCAGCCGCGCCTGCTGGGCGAGACCGGCGACGTCTTGTGGCGCCTCGCCTTCCATCCGTCCGAACCGGTGATCGCAACCGCCGGCGAGGACGGGCGCATCCGGGTCTGGGCTCTGTCCGGGACAGCCGACGCGGAAAGCCGGATCGTGGCAAGCAGAAACGGAGACTTCACCAGCGTCGCCTTCAGCCCGGACGGCGCGATGCTGGCGGCCGGCAACGGAACCGGCGAGGTCCGGCTGTGGAGCTACCCGGATAGCCGGCCGCTTTTTCCGCCGCAGACCACACTGCACTCCAGCGATGTCTGGGGATTGTCCTTCAGCCCGGACGAAGAGTTGTTGGCGACCGTCAGCAGCGATGGGTATTCCAGACTGATCGAAACCGGGACCGGCCTGTCCTTCGGTCAGGCGTTTCCGGAAAACGAGATGATCGGTGCCGCGCGCTTCTTGCATGAGGGCCGCAGGCTGATCGGCGGCGACTTCGAGGGCAGGTTGCTGATCTGGGATGCGGACACGCGCGAATTGCAGGCCCGGTCGCCATCAGGGCACATGGGGCGGATACTGGATATCGCGCTCGCGGACCGCCATCGCGTGGCCGCGACGTTGGGCTCGGACCAACAGGTCCGGTTCTGGCGCCTGGGCGCCACCGCGCCGTTTTCGGCGGAGTTTTCCGTCAGCGGGGACGCGCTGCCGAAGGGGTTGGCATTGGGGCGCGATCGCGCGGTCATTGCGGACACTTCCGGCGGTGTCGCCGTGCAGCCGCTCGACGGCGGCGAGGCCGTCGTTGCAGACGCAGTGCATGAGCACGAGGTCTGGGCCGCCGCCTTGTCGCCCGACGGCACCCGGATTGCGACCGCCGACCGGGCCGGTCGGATCATCGTTGCTGATGCCGCTTCCGGCGGCGAACTCCTGCGCCTGCCACCGATTGGCGAAGCGGTCTGGTCGGTCGAATTCTCCCAAGACGGCGCCAGGTTTTTGGCAGCGTCCGAAAGCGCGGCGCTGCTCATCGACGCCGGGACCGGCGAGATCGTGCAACGGTTTCGCCCGGACAAGGGCAGCATCACGCGCGCGGCGATGGATGCCGGACCCAGCCGCATCGCCGTCTCTACCAGTCTTGGCCAGATCCAGGTCTGGCCGGCAACCGGCGCGGCAGAGGCGGCGATTCTGGATGTTTCGGACAACCTGGTCTGGTCCGTGGCGCTGAGTCCCGATGGCAACCTGCTGGCTGCGGGTGACAGCGACGAGGTGGTGTCGGTCTGGGCGCTGCCGTCGGGCGAACGGCTGGTGGATTTCACCGGGCACGTCCGGGGTGCCACGGATGTGCTAATCCTGGATGACGGCGCAACTCTGGTCGCCAGCGACCGGCGCGGCGGGCTGCACATCTGGGACATCCCGTTCGGCAAGTCCATCGGCCACATTCCCGGTGCGCATGACGGCACGATCTGGCGGTTGGCCGCACATCCGGACGGGCAGAGCTTTGCCAGCGCCGGCGATGACGGCGTGGTGCGGGTGTGGGACGTGCTGAGCACGCGGTCCGCCTGCGATCTGGCGCGGGGCGTACTGGGACAGCAGCGCAAGGCACAGTTCCTGGGTGCGTCGGACGCGCCCGATGCGTGCACCCTTGAGATGGGTCACTGAACCGAGGCAGTTACCCGTCCGGATTTCCGTGCAGGGGCTGGCTCTGCGCCGCGCGGTAGGCTTGGACATAGCCCCGCGCCACGGCCCGGACCGCCCGCCCGATCTTGGCATAGGCTTCGTCCGGCAGGTTGGCAAAGGACACGCGCGCCGACCAGTCGGGCGCGTCGAAGCCGCCCCCGTTCAGCAGAACGATGGCGTGATCCTCGGCCAGCTTGAAGGCGATATCCAGCGGGTGGACATTCTCCTTGATCCATTCCACCACATCGTCGCCGACATACTTCCGCAGCCAGTATTCGAAATCGATGATCCCGTAATAGGCGTCGTAATGCGGGCCGGGGGTGACATCGACCCCAAGCGACTCGGTCATCAGCCTGAAGCGCCGATGCACGATTTCCATGCAGGCTTCCTGATACGCCTTCTTGGTATCGACCAGTTCGCACAGCGAAAACAGGGTCATCATGACCTGTTGCGGCAGCGACAGGCCCGAGGTGTGGTTCAGCGCCACGTCCCGGCTGTCGGCAACGATCCGGTCGATGAACCGGATGTCCCGCGGGTCGAGGCTGAGCGTGCCGTAACGCTTGTCCAGTGTCTGCTTGGTGGCTTCCGGCAGCGCCGCGAGCTTGTCGTCCAGAACATTGTCCTTTGCCACCGCAATCAGCCCAAGCCGCCAGCCGGTGCAACCGAAATACTTGGAGTAGGAATAGACCCCGATCGTGTTGCGCGGCAGATGGCCCATGAGAGACTGGAAATCATGCACGAAGGTGCCATAGACATCGTCGGTGAGAATGATCAGGTCGGGCCGGTGGTTTTTCACCAGATCGACCAACCGCGCAATCGACTCGCTGTTCATGGCGACCGAAGAGGGGTTGCCCGGATTGACCAGAAAGAACGCCTTGACCTTGGGATCCTTCAGCTTTTCCAGCTCGGCATCCAGAAACTGGAACCCGTCCTCCTCATGTGCCGAGACGTGAAGCGAGGTCAGATCGTAGTCTTCCAACTCCGGCATCTCCAGGTACGGCGTGAAGATCGGCGTCCCCAGCGCGATCGTGTCGCCGGCATTGAGCAGGCGGTTGTTCTTGAGCGCCTTGAAGATATAGCACATCGCCGCCGTTCCGCCTTCGACGGCGAACAGGTCGAATTTGGCCGACGGTCGGTGGCCGGCGCACATCGACCACATCAGGAATTCATGCGCGATGATTTCGTTGTGATGCAGGATGCGGTCGGGGACCGGATAATTGTCGCCGATGATCGAGTCGGTCAGTTCGTGCACGAAGGCATCCGGGTCGAAACCGAAAGCGCCGATGGCGTGTTCGACCACCTCCTTCAAGGTGTCGGCGCCCGGCATGTCGGCATGGTCGTCCAGCCAGGCCCGCAGCCGGTCGGCACATCCGGTCTGCGCCGGCATCCCGCCCAGGCCCACGGGCAGGTCCATGACCCGTTTGGACTCCGTGACGGCGAATTGGCCCAGCAGGAAAAAGGCTTCGCGCGGGCGCGTCGCGACCCAGTTTGGGTTGCCGCGCCCTGCGTTCAGGAACACGTGATTGGACCGACGGGAATCCGCACTGGCCAGTTTGATGAGTTCGTCCTTGATCTCGAACGGGCTGAGCGCCTCGTAATCGTGGAGCTTCAATTGATCCATCTTGGAATCCCTTTCAGAAACGAGCCATAATGATGACGACCACCATGCCGAAGATGGTCAAAAGCGTGTTGCCGATGGCGTAGGGCATGCCATAGCCGAGCGCCGGAATGCGGCTTTGCGCCGCCTCCTGGATCATGCCGAGGGCAGCCGTGGTCGTCCGCGCGCCTGCGCAGGCTCCGAACAGGATCGCGGGGTGAAACTTGAAGATGTAATATCCGACATAGATCGAAAAGATCATCGGCACCGAAGTCGCCACGATCCCCCAAAGCAGCAGGGCGAAACCTGCCTGTTTCAGACCATCCACGAAACCCGGCCCCGCGGTGATGCCGATCACCGCGATAAAGACGTTGAGGCCTAGCGTGTTCATCAACCACAAGGCAGGGCCAGGTATGCGGCCGAATGTCGGATGGATCGTGCGCAACCAGCCCAGCACCAGCCCGGCCAGCAATGCGCCGCCAGTGGTCGAAAGGCTGATCGGAAACCCGCCGAGGACGAAGGTGATCGCGCCGATCAGGCCGCCCACAAAGATCCCCCAACCCACAAAGGCCAGATCGGTCGCGTCAACCGGTCTGTCGGCATAGCCCAGGGCGTCGACCGCCGCCTCGACATGGCGCTTGCTGCCGGTGAGGGTCAGAATGTCGCCGCGATGGACCTCGGTCTTTGGCAGAATGGGTATCTCGACCATGTTGCGCATGATCTTGGTCAGGTAGACGCCGCGTGCCCGCGGCGATTTGGCGAGCTCTTCCAGAGTATGTCCGTGCACCTGCTTGTTGGTGACGAGGACATCCAGCTTTTCCGAGGCGAAGTTCAGGAGTTCCGGAACATCCGCTTCCTTGTAGGTGCCCTCCAGATGTTCGACCAGATCCGCCCGATGGCCGGAAAACACCACGATGTCCCCGGGTTGGAGTTCGGTGGCATCGTCCGCCTCGATCACCTGTCCGTTCCGGCGCAGCCGTTCGACAAAGATGCGCTCCTCCGGCATCAGCTCGCGCAGGGGTCTGCCCAGCAGCGGGCTGTCCGGGGTCATCACGAACGCCCGCGCCTCGATCACGTGATAGGCGGTGCCGCCCGCCCCATCGTCAGCTTCGGCCGCTTGACCGCCGCCAAGCTGTCGCTCGTATTCCCTGCAGGCCGCGGGGAGGTCCACACCGATCAGCCGCGGCCCGAGTTTGGCGAGGATCAGCGCCGAACCGATGGTGCCGTAGATGTAGGTCACCGCATAGGCGATCGGGATCTGGTTGGTGTACTTCTTGACCTCCTCGCCGGACAGCCCCAACTGGGTGATCTGGTCCGAGGCTACGCCGATGGAGGCGGAAATCGTCTGCGAGCCGGAATAGAGACCGGCGGCATATCCCAACTCCAGACCGGCCACGATCGCCGACAGCACCGGCGCGATCAGGCACACGATCAGAACGCTCAGCGCGAACAGGATCTGGCGGCCGCCATCGGATTTGAACCCGCGCATGAACTGCGGCCCGACACCGTATCCCACCGCGAAGATGAACAGGATGAAGAAGGTGGATTTGAGTTCCGAGGCGACCTCGATATGGGCCTGCCCGATAATGACCGCCGCCAGAAGGGTAGCGGTCACGGTGCCGATGCTGAAACCCCTGAAAGACAGCGGGCCAAGCAGAAACCCGATCCCGATGGCCAGAAAGACGGAAAGCTCCGGATTGTTCCGCAGCGTTTCAACAAACCATTGCATGCGGCAATTCTCCCTTTCTGGCGTGTGGTCACGCGACCGGGCGGCCGCCGTCGCAACTTCATTGGCATCTTCCGGTCCGGGATCAGGGTGCCATTCGACCGGACATGCCGGCATCTTGCCCCTGCCAACCCGTGAAGGTCAAAGACGGAATCCGCGCGCCGGCGGATTTTTTCGGATTCCCGGGACCGTGCCCGAATTTCCCAACGCACAGCTTGGTTCGGGACCGGGTTTCAGCCCGACGACCCAAAAAGTTTCCGCGGTCCGGCCGGTTCCAATCTTGCACCCGCCCATTGGGCGGCATAACTCTTGAGACAACGACAAAGCAGGAGTTTCAGATGCAAATCCAGGTGAATACCGACAATTTCATCCACGGCGACGAGCGGGTGATCGAGGTGGCCGAGCTGGCCGTGCAGAGCGATCTGGACCACCTGAGCGACCGGCTGACCCGTGTCGAAGTGCATCTGAAGGACCAGAATGCCGACAAGCACGGACCGGGCCACATCCGCTGCACCATCGAGGCGCGCCCGCGCGGCATGGGGCCGATGACGGCGCATCACGACGCGCCGGACATTCCGGCCGCCCTGAAAGGTGCCGCCAAGAAGCTGCGCGCAAGGCTGTCCAACGAATTCGAGAAACTGGACGCGCACCGGTAGTCTTTGTGGCCTGGTCCGGGCAGGTGGGCCGGAAACCTGCCCGATCGGTTTCAGGCTCCGGTCACGCGGGCCAGTTCGTGTCGTGCTCGCGCTGCGCCTTCGTCAGACCCTGATCGAAATACGCGTCGTAGTACTCGTTCTCCACGCGATGGGCCTGCAGCCAGATGCCCGGCGCGTGGATCGCTTCGCAATGCGCCGGAAAACGCCCGTGCGTTTCATAGATATAGGTGCAGATGTCGCGGGCGCAGTTGATCACGTCTTCTTCGTACTCGCCCGCTTCCTCAAGGTATTTGTCGCCGAACTCGCCCTTGTAGATCCGCGCGAACAGATCCTTGTTCTTGTAGATGCCGTCCTCGCCGAACTTGCCCGCGATGACCGCGTCCACGGCATCGGACATGGTGGCATAGTAGGGCGGGCACTTGCCCTTGATCAGGTGTTCGCCGTGATGGCGCAGGCCGACCGCGTGGGAGCGGACGTGTTTCATCTGCGCGACCGGCAGGGTGTGCCAGCGGAACAGGTCCAGGAACCGCCATTTCGGAGAGACGAAATCGAAATTCAGCATGTTCCCATACCGGTCGCGGAACTTCGGGTCGCCCAGCAGCACCGGGGGCGAGATCGCCGCATGGATCCAGCCGCCCAGCCCCAGCGCCTCGGTCACGAGGAACAGGTTCTGAATCAGCAGGTCCGCCTCGATCTGCGTGCGCATCTGGCCCAGCACACCCAGCGGAATCTTGATCTCGGGGTTCAGGAACCCCTTCTTGACCCACTGTTTCACCCCGGCCGGCTGATAGAAGTTCCTGTCATCGACGATGACGGGGCGGGCCTGATCGGGTTGCGTCAGCAGATACATCAGCGCGTTGATGTATTGGTGCGACAGGTCCACGACGGGAAAGAAGAGGGTCGAACCGGGCGTGTTCGACAAGAACCGGTTTGAATCGAGATAGGCGGGAAAGTCGCGCATGTCCCCGGGCACGTCGATGCGCCGGTCCAGGATCCGCACCTTGGCCTGTTCGGCCCGCTCCAGCAGCACATCCGGCGTCCAGTTGTCGGTGCCGCCGTCCAGCGGGTCGAGGCGGCGCAGGAAATAGGTGCCGCTGTCGTTGATCATGAAGAAGTGCGTGCCCTGCGCGTTGTCGGGGCTGCCGGCGGTGCGCCCCTCCATCACCAGGTTCGGCTTGGACATGATCGGATCGCCGGTTTCGTCATCAAAGAACGGCCGATCCGGCATCGTCATGCCGGTGGCTCCTGTCGCCGCGATCAGGATCGCCTCTTGCAGCGGATCGAGGGGCGCGCGTTCGTTCTGCGACTGCCAGCTCAGCGACCCGGCGACCACGTTCGAACCCCGGCTCACCCGCTTGGTGCGCCGGTTCCAGAGCGTGTGCGCCAAAGGCGCTTTGAGAAAGGCGGCGAGTCCCTTGGTGGTTTTGGCTCTGGCCATCGCTCAACCCCCGTCGACCACGCGCCAGGGCGCGAAGGCGGTACCGGTTTTCGGAAGAACGGCGGCGAATTCCGGGAAGTGGCGCAGCAGGAGGGATTTCATGCCGTTCCGCGCAATCCAATCCATGCCGAGCGGCGTGTACACCTCGGGCCGGAAATCGGTGGTCAGGAACCGGTCGGATTGCAGCCGCCGCGACGCCATCAGGATGAACACGCGGAACGCGGTGTCGGAAAAGCCGAACCCATCAGGCGGTGTTTCGCCCAGCAGGCCGATCACGGTATCCACCTTGTCGATGTCGCCGTAGAGCTCCTCGAGGATGCGGTTGGTTTCGGGGCTGGCGGTCAGATCCTCCCACCGCGTCACCGGCGGCATGTGCAGCCCCTTGCGGAATGCGTTGTAGCGCGGCACCCGCCGCGCCCGCGTCCGCACGATGTCCACGACCGAAAGGTCGATCACCTCGCCGAACCGTTCGAAGTTCTGCAGCGATTTCGGGAAGTTGTGCAGGGTGATCGCCCCCGGATGGGCAATCCCGAGCGAATAGAGCGAGTCCCGCAAGCCCAGATGCCGCATCTGCTCGTCGGTCTGCTCCCCCTGAATGTCGAGGAACGTGCGGCGCGTCTTTTCCTTTCCGGTTTCGAAATCATAGAAGATGTAGTCGTCCGGGATCAGCGGGTGCATGCGGTAGACGGTGGCGAATTCCTCGGTCAGCGCATAGCGTGCCGTGTGATGGTCGGGCTGGGTCTCGGGAATGCCCTTGAGCGCATGGGTGTCCGTCAGCCAGATTCCCAGCCGGGTCAGCCACGACCTGGGCGGGCCGTACCAGTTGGTCTTCATGCCGATGTCCAGCGCCTCGGTTCCCAGGATCGCCGGCGTCCACTCGACCGTGTGGATCTTGGCGATGAGCGCGGACACGATCAGGCGCGCGGTCTGATAGACCCGCTCTTCGTCCATGTTCGGGTATTCACGGCTCAGGGCGTCACAGATCGCGTTGTGCTCGCGCGCAAACAGCGTGTGCATGGTCGACAGGCCCAGCCACCAGCTTTCGTTGAAGCCGGTCATGGCAAAGCCCGCGACGTTCTCGGGCAGATAGCCGTTGTCCAGCTTGATCCTGGCCCCGTCCCGCAACGCCATGGCCTGTTTCGACGAGGTGCCGTAGACTTCGGACCCGTCCCACCAATGCGAGGTTTCGTTGGCGAACAGAAAGGGATCGTCAGCGCCTTCCAGCGGGATGTTGCCGGCAATGCGCATTTCGCGCTCGGGTTCGCCATCCAGACTGTTGCGCCATTCGGGATAGGAGTCGGGGATCGGAACGACGTCGTCATTCTCACCCAGTTTGCGCCGTTCATGCGAAACCCAGTCATGCACCTGAAACTGGATCCAGGATGCCGCAAGCACGTTGAGGATCCTGGCGGGGATGAACGTCTTGCGGTCCATCAGCCTTCGGGCGACCTCGACCGGATTGGGGCTGTCGGTCGGTTGGACCTGCGGCGGCATGTTGCGGCCAAAGCTGGCGCCGACGGCGCCCATCTTCGGATCCGACAAATCGTTGTAGCTGCCGTCATAGGTGCGGTACATCCGCTGTTCGGCGGTCGGTTCGGGTGGGACGGCGCGGGCTGTGGGGGTCTCTTCCTCGGGGTCGGTGTCGATCAGGCTTTTCTGGCGCAGATCGTGCCGCAGAGCGTCGAGGTTCAGAAGCTGCAGCAGCAAGACCGGAATCCTGTGCCACGGCACCCGGCGGTTGACCACCCGCAGGATCGCCCGCGCCGAGGTGCCGAAGATCAGGTTCTGCAAAGGCGGCGGCGGAGCCTTGAACCGCTTGCCCTGCCGGTGCGCGGCCGAGGCGTCATAGACCCCTTTGCGCGCCCGGTTGAGGTTGCCGAGCGGGCGGAAGGCTTCGGTCGTGTTCCACGGATTGAATGCCATGCCGTCCACGGCAACGGACTCGGCCAACGCCTCGGGCGTGGACAGATCGCGTGCGGGCAACACCAACTCGGCCACCTTGACCGGCGGGCTGACGGTTTCGGTCCATTCGTGGGCCGCGTCCTCGATCGGTGTCTGGGCTTCGGACACGAACCGCTGCACGTAGAGGTCGAACTGGATGTCCCCGGCCGCCTGCCGTGCCGCAAACTCCGACGACAGGCGCGCCGGCCCGACGAATTCGCCCGAAACCCCAGGCGTTCCGGGCGCGGGTTTGAACGTGTAGCGCACCGCCTCGTTGCCCCAGGCGATGGCGCCGCGGCTCCAATAGATTTCCAGCGCAACGCTGTCGCACTGCCGCAACGCGCCGCGCACGTTTTGCAGCATCCGCCATGTCTCGGACGGCCCCAGAACGAAGGCCAGCCGCACCAGGCCGAACAGTTTCGACACGGTTCCCCCGGCCAAGGCATGGGCAAACACCACGAATTGGCGCGCATTGCGGGCGTGCGGCACTGGGAAATTGGTGGCCAGAAGATCGTGATGGATGCCCTCGGTCTCTTCGATCCGCACCGCGACGCCGCGCAAGTCCTTTTCCTCGTCCGACTGGGTTCTGGACGATGCGTTCGAAAACCGGACCACGGCCGGATAGGCGGCGCCGGGTTTGGCGAACCCCACCTCAAGGTCGTCCGGCAAATCCTCGATGAACCGCAACTCCGCACCCTTGAGCGCCGCGATCGACTTGGTGTGCAGCGCGCGGTCCACGTGCCGGGCCTTGGCCGCCGCCTGCGACCGAAGCTGCGCGGCCATCATCATCTGGGCGAGTTCCTTGGTCTCCTTCCGTTCGGCCTCCGGAGAACCGCCCACATAGGTTTCCGTCCACTTTGCTGACATCGCGGCCTCCAATTCACAACCCGAAACGTTTGCGCACTCCCGACCAGATCGCCGCCAGAACGCCTTCGGGATGCGGGGAATAGTGCGGCAGCGCAAGGCGCGTGATCCTTGCATCGATCAGCGCCGGTTTGCCGCTGGCCAGGGCGGCGCGGAAGGCGCGTTCGAAGTCTTCGAGCTTGTCCACCGTATACCCTTCGGCGCCGCAGGCGCGCGCATAGGCGGCATAGTCGGGGTTGTCGAACTCGACCAATCCGGTCTTGAAGAAAGCCGACAATTGATAAAGCTTGATCAGCTTGAACTCGCGGTCGTTGAAGACGACCCAGACCACCGGGATGCCGTATTGCACCGCCGTCATCAGCTCGAAACCGGTCATCAGATACGATCCGTCGCCCACCGCGGCGATGACCGGACGGTTCATCTCGGCGTATTTCGCGCCGATCGCACCGCACACGCCGATCCCCATCGGGCCGTAGGTTCCGGGTTTGCGAAAGTTCTGCCCGTCCTTGAGTTCGAGGTAATACCCGGTCCAGGCCGCGTGCGCCCCGGCATCGGTCAGGACGATTCCGCCGGGCGGCAGCATCTGCGAGATCTTCTGGACCATCTCGCCCGGATGCAGTTCCTTTTGCGGCGAGATGATGAAGCGTTCGTCATAATCCTTGGGCCGATAGTCGCGTTGCTCGACCGGCCCGACCGCGGCATCCAGCCGGGCGTACAGGTCTTCCAACGCCAGCCGCGCATCGCCCTGGATAACGTGATCGGCCTTGTAGAACTTGTCGAATTCACCCGGGTCGATATTGACGTGGATCAGGGTCTTGCCGTCGAACAACCCGTCGAAGAAATCGAACGTGGCGTGCTGGGCAAAGGAATTGCCGACCGCCAGCACGACATCCGCATCCCCAAACAGCTCCCACGCGGCCTTGTGGCCGGAATCGCAGTAAAGCCCGATGGCGAGGGGATGTTCTTCGGGCACGATGCCCTTGCCGTCCATGGTGGTGAGCAGCGGGATCTGGAACCGCTCGACAAAGCGTTTGGTGATCTCATACGCCCTGGCCCGGATCGTACCAAATCCCGCAAGCATCACGACGGTCTTGTCCGCGGCAATGGCCTTTTGCAGGGCGTTGGCGGCCTTGTCGATTTGCGCCGCAGCCGGCCGGGCGCCCGTTTCGGGACGTGTCAGGGGGCGGAAATCGGCAACTTCTATATTGGGGTCGGTGATGTCTTCGGCGATGGCCACGTGCACCGGGCCGGGCCGGCCCTCGAAGGCCACATTGATCGCGCGCTGCAACGTGTCCATCAGGTCGGCGGGATCCGTGACGAGGTAATCGGCGGGTTCGCCGGTTTCGGGATCCTTCTTGGTCACGGCCCGAAAGATCATCCGCGAATCCGGCGTTCTGGCCAGTCCGGAGGTTTCGTTCAGCCCG
This sequence comes from Ruegeria sp. BHSB196, assembly GCF_059613135.1. Classification (NCBI taxonomy): domain Bacteria; kingdom Pseudomonadati; phylum Pseudomonadota; class Alphaproteobacteria; order Rhodobacterales; family Roseobacteraceae; genus Ruegeria; species Ruegeria sp. BHSB196. The sequence goes on along the minus strand of NZ_JBXWRY010000037.1, from coordinate 12,576 downwards.
CCGCGCCCTTGCCAGGCCACCGTGGAATAGCCGGAGATCGCCAGCAGAGGATAGCTGTCCGTCAATGCGACCGACAGGCCCGAGATCAGATTGAACGCCCCCGGCCCGGCGGTGGCAAAACACACGCCCAGCTTGTCGGTGAACATCGCATGGCCGCAGGCCATGAACGCCGCGCCCTGTTCGTTCTTGGCGATGATCGGCCGGATCTTTTCCGAGGCATCGAGCGCAAGCATCAAGCCGGCGGCATTTTCGCCCGCGCCACCGTAAGCTGCATCGACGCCAATAGATTCGAGGGCGGCAACAACCGCTTCGTAAACCCGCATTCAATGCACCCCGAAAAATGAATTTCTCTAGTATAGTTTGTACAAAATACCAAATAATCGCGGATTAAGATAGTCAGGCCCGCTGGTTACGGTGAAATCCCGCCCATTCAGCCGGTTGAAATGACTGTCGGAAAACCGGCAGCGCACGATACGCGCAAGCCAGTTCCAACGCGATGGTTCAGGCCCCGGACCACCAGGCCTCGATCTCGTCGGTGGTGACGCGGTCGGCGAGGCCCAGGGCCACCAGCCCCGGTTCCAGCGGCGCTTGGACCGGTCGGATATCCTGCACCCCTCCGACGACCTGCACTTCCAGGGTTCCCTCCTCGGTCTCGACGAAGCCCTTTACTCTGTAGAGCCCGTCGGGCCTTTGGCTCAGCTTGCCTTCCAGAGCCTGACGGTTTCGCAGATTTGGTCGGGAACAATGCCAGGACGTGTAGGTTGGATGCGGCGCGGACGCCAGGTGCCGGACCAAAGGCACCACGCCCAGCAAGAGCGGCGCGGTCGGACCATCCGTCAGAATGACCGGGCGTCGGGGGTGCAGCGGCTTGAGTGCGGTCGCAAGCCCGTCCTGCACATGGTCGGTCTTGCTCAATACCAGCAGGTCGGCGGCGCGGATCTGCTGACGGATCTGGGGCGCGATCTGTGCGTCGGCCAGCAGGCTCAGAGTATTGCCTGCATCCACCACGGTGATTGTACCGGCATAGCTCAGATCCGGTTCGGCATGGGCGACATTGGCGATGGCAGCCGGATCGGCAATGCCGCTGGCTTCGATGATCAGGTGATCGGGGCGCTGCTTTCGGTCCAGTATGTCGCCGATCGTCAGGAACAGGTCGGCCCCCATCGTGCAGCAGACGCATCCATTGGTCAGCGCGATCGTGTCCTCTTCGGCCGAGGCCAGCAGGGCCGCGTCGACGTTGATGGCGCCGAAGTCGTTGACCAGCACCATCAGGCGCAGTCCGTGATCCTCGGACAGCAACCGGTTGATGAGCGTGGTCTTGCCCGCGCCCAGGTATCCGCCAATGACGGTCAGCGGCAGCCGGGTCACAGCAGATGCACCTCGCCGCCCGATACGGTGCCAAGAACCGGCACGTCCTTCAGCCGTTCCGGCGCGACTTGGGTCGGGTCATCGCCCAGCACCGTGAAATCGGCGATCTTGCCGGTTTCGATGCTGCCGATTTCCGCATCGAGCCCAAGGGTATAGGCCGCGCCCAGCGTGATCGCATGCAAGGCTTCGTCCACTGTGATCCGCTGCGCCTCGCCCAGAACCCGGCCGGACATCGTCCGGCGATTGACCGCGCACCAGGCGGTGAACAGCGGCGCCATCGGCGTCACCGGGGCATCCGAGTGAATCGCGACGCGCACGCCTTCGTCCAGCGCGGTGCGCGCCGCATCCATGCGCCGCGCCCGGTCCTCGCCAATGGTCAACGCCGCGTGCTGGTCTCCGAAATACCAGATGTGGTTGGAAAAGATGTTGGTGCACACGCCAAGGCGCGCGCATCGCCTGAACTGGTCGGCGCCCATCATCTGGCAATGCTGCAGGACATGCCGGGCATCGGGCCAGGGGTGTTTGCGCGCGGCCGCGTCCAACGCATCCAGCGCAACTGCCGACGCTTCGTCGCCGTTGACGTGGATATGCATTTGAACGCCGTGCCGTTGCATCGCCTCGCAGAGGGCAAAGATCCGCTCGGGCGGGGTGTTCCAGATTCCGTTGGGCTGACCGCCGACATAGCCCGGCCATTTCACGCGGGCGGTCCAGCCCTGTATCGAGCCATCCGTCATCAGCTTGACCGCGCCCAGCCGCAGCTTGTCCGAGGAGCGCGATTTGTGCGCCAGCGCCCGCTGCGCGAATGTGTCGGGATCGCCGCCGCCCGCGCCCAGGGCCGGGACGATCCGAACAGGGAAACCCGGCTCTCCCGTCACCGAGAGGAGTGCTTCGATGTCGGCGTCTTCCATTTCGGCAAACAGGTCGGTCGTGGTGGTCACACCGGCGCGTCGGCAAACCGCCGCATAGGTCCGGACAACATCGGTCTGTTGGGTCAGCGCCCGGAAATCGATGCCGGTCCGCCGCATGACCGGAAACATCGCCGCCATTTCCTGCAACTCGCCCGTGGGTTCGCCGTCAGGGCCTTTCACGATGCCTTCGACATTGCTGTGCCGATCATACCCCGCAAGGGCAAGGGCCGCCGAATTCACGCACATGAGGTGGAAGTTGGAAAACAGAACCGCGATCGGCCGCTGGCTAGACACCTGATCCAGGTGCCGGCGCCCCAACCGCTCCGACTGCAGGAATATGGGATCGAACCCCCAGGCCACCAGCGGATCGTCCTTTGGCAGTTCGGCGTCATACAGGCGCAGCCGCTCGATCACGGCGGAGATGTCGGACATGCCCTCGTGCAGCACACCGTTCGGGTCCAGCCGGTCGTGATACCCCGCATAGGCAAAGCGCCACATCGCGCCGGCCATCATGTGCGCGTGGCCTTCGACGAAGCCCGGCATCACCACCGCCTCGGCCAGGCGTTCGTCGTGAACCACGGCTTCGCCCGGCCAGACGCAGCCCTCGTCACCGACCGCCAGGATCTTTCCGTCTCGCACGGCGACATGGGTCGCCTCGGGCCGGTTCGGGTCCATCGTGATGATCTTGCGGCAGCGGAACAGGGTGGTTGGGGCCATGATGTCCTCTTGGTTGTCAACCGGAGTACCGCAACTTCAATCCGCGACAAAATGGATTTACTATCTCAATAAGGCCCAACAGATGTGGGAATGCCATGAAGTTCACCTTGAAACAGCTAAGATATTTCGATGCCGCGATGCGCACGGGTTCGATTGCGCGCGCCGCGACCGAGATGAACATCTCCCAATCCTCGATCACTGCCGCCATCGACCAGATCGAACAGACGATCGGGGCGGAACTGTTCCGCAGAATTCCCGCCAAGGGGCTGGTCTCGACCGAGCTGGGCCGTCAGGCCGGCCGGCACATCTCGGCCTTTCTGGAGCAGTCGCGGGTGTTCGAATCCGACCTTCTGTCGCTGGCCGGCGATCCCACCGGAACGCTGCGGCTGGCCTGTTACGAGCCCACAGCGCCCTATGTGCTGCCGCCGCTCCTGCGCCGGATCGCCGACAGTTACCCGGATATCCGGATCGACGTGATGGAAGGCGACATGCAGGTGGTCAACGACCTGCTGCGTTCCGGCGCGGTCGATGCGGTCCTGACCTACCGGCGCTATACCCATCCGGACAACCGGTTCGTGCCGCTGTTTCGTGCCCGCCCCTGGGCGCTGGTTCCACACAACTCGCCGCTTTCCGGTCAACGCACGGTCACGCTGGAGGAGCTTTCCGAACAACCGCTCATCATGCTCGACGTGCACGGCACGCGGGAATATTTCCTGAGCATGTTCCAGAAGCAGGGACTTGCACCCGACATCGTTCACAGCACCAAGTCGGGCGCGGTGTTGCGGGGCCTCGTCGGCGCCGGCTTCGGCTATGCCATCCTGAACATCTGCGGCCCGAACGACCGGGACAGGCAAGGTGGCTACGGGGCCGTTCCGATCGCGGGCGAGGTCGATGAACCCCTGTACGGGATCGGTTATGCGGCGCAGCTGGAAAACTCTGCGGTCGTGCGCGCGATCATCGATATCGGCACCGGTCTGGCGCGCGAGGGGACATTCGATCATCTGCTGATGCAGCCTTAACCACAAAAAATAGGCCTTTTCTCCCCACAAAACCCTGTTTTCTAGCGGTATGCGCATCGGCTACCGTTGGGGCAATACCCGCCGGGTCCGAAATCAAGAAGTCGCCCCATCCGAAAGGGAACCGATCCGGCGGACGAATGTGCTGCCAGGGAGGATAGACATGCACAGACGTACCCTCATTCAGTATGCAACCTCGTTTTCGCTTGCCGCCGGGCTGACCCTGTCCGCACTTCCGGCATCGGCGGCGGATGTGACGATGAACCTGGGCTTCGGTGCGCCCGAAGCGTCGATCTATGGCCGGTTCGGAACCATCTTCAAGGAAAAGCTCGAAGCGATTTCCGATGGCGCCATCGAAGTCAAGCTGCGCTGTTGCAACCAGATTTCGACCGAGGACGAAGCCTTCAAGGCGATGCAGCTGGGCACCGTGGACGGTTTCTTCATCACCGCCAACAACGTGTCGCCGCATTGGCCGCTGATGGACGTGACGGTTCTGCCCTACATCTTCCAGGACACCGCGCATCTGGAAAAGGTGGTCGATGGTGAGGTCGGCCAGTTGATGAAGGATCGCCTGCAGGCGGACACGAGCGTGCATCTGCTCAGCTTCGGTCCGGCGCTGTATCGCGATTTCTACAACTCCAAGCGGCCGATCAACACGATGGCCGACATGGAAGGGCTCAAGATCCGGGTGCCCAAGAATGAAGTCATGATCGCCACGTTCGAAGCCTTCGGCGCCGAACCGGTGCCGCTGGCCTGGTCGGAAACCCCGACCGCCCTGCAGACCGGAACCGTGGATGGCGGCGACAACGGAACCTCGTTCATCCGCGACATGAAATTCTATGAATTCGAACCGCATCTGGTGATCCTCGAACATTTCGTGGCGATGGCGCCGTTGTTTGCGTCAGATGCCTTCATGAACCGGCTGACCGACGAACAGCGCGCGATGGTGCAACAGGCGGCCGACGAGGCCGGGGCCGAGCTGCGCCGCCAGGTCCAGAACGAGACCGAGGAAATCCGCGAATGGCTGGTGGCCGAGGGCGGCATGGCGATGACGCGCCCGGACAAGGCCGATTTCATCGCGGCGGCACAGGAAATCCAGCAATCCTTCGCGCAGGAACGCGGGCAGGATTTCGTGGATCTCGTGAACGCGATCCAGGGTGAGGCCAACTGAGGCGTCCGATGCCGGCGGGGCGCTCTCCCGCCGGCTGCTTTTCTTCATGAACAACGGGTAGACCACGATGTCGGCTCTCAAATGGTTGGAACGGCATTTCGAGGAATTGATCTGCTGCAGCGCATTGGTGGTGATCGCCGTCTGCGTCTTTGCGCAGGTCATCGCCCGCTACGTGTTCGAAACGGCCCTGCACTGGTCCGAGGAGATTGCGTCGATCAGCATGGTCTGGGCCGTCTACATGGGCGCGTCCCTGTGCGTGCGGGAGCGGTTTCACATCCGCATTCTGGTCGGGGTCAAGGCGCTGCCGGAACGCGCGGGCCGGATCGTGATCTTCGTTGCCGATCTGGCCTGGGCGCTGTTCTCGCTTTTCATGATCAAGGTGTGCTGGGACTATCTGGCCGTCCTGTGGAAGTTCACCTCGCGCAGTCCGAGCTTGGGGATCGACCAGTTCTATCCGCAGTCCATTCTGGTGATCGGCTATGCGTTGATGCTGGTGCGCCTGATCCAGACCTACATCGCCTGGTACAAGGACGGTGGCGAGGGCATTCCCGGCATGCTGCACGAGGAATGGGATGAAACCGTCAAGGAGCAGGAGCACCAGCTGTGAACTCCCTCCTGATCCTGGCCTTTGCCTTTGTCATCCTGACCCTGATCGGCACGCCGCTGTTCGTTGCGGTCGGCGTCACCACGGCGCTTGCGCTCTATCTGATCGACATTCCCTATACTCTGATGGCGCAGACCGGGTATTCCAGTCTGACGCCCTTTCCCCTGCTGACCATTCCGCTCTTCGTGCTTGCCGGACGGTTGATGGAGGTCGGCGGCATGGCCAACCGGATGATCGCCATCGCGACCAAGCTCGTCGGCGCCTATCGCGGGTCCATGGGGTTGGTCACGGTGTTTGCCTGCATGCTGTTTGCCGCGCTGTCTGGATCCGGCCCCGCCACCACGGCGGCCATCGGATCGGTGACGGTCCCGGCGATGCGGCGCGATGGCTATGACGTGCCGTTTGCGGCCGCTATCACCGCCAGCGCCGGGGCGCTTGGCAGCCTCATCCCGCCGTCCAACCTGATGATCATCTATGGTCTGGTGTCGGAAACCTCGATCCCGCGGCTGTTCCTGGCCGGGTTGATACCCGGCTTCATGGTGACGGTGCTGCTGATGATCACCACCTACATCATCGCCCGCAAGCGCGGCTATGGCGGCACGGGACACCCGTTCTCGTGGCAGCCCTTCCTGAAGGCCGCATGGGACGGCAAATGGTCGATCGGCGCACCGGTTCTGATCCTCGGCGGCATCTATGGCGGCGCCTTCACTCCGACCGAGGCGGCGGGTGTGGCCGTGTTCTATGCGCTGTTCGTCGGCTTGTTCATCTATCGCGAACTCACGGTCCGCAAGATCATCGATGCGTTGCGCTTCACCGCCTTGCTGACCGGCATCCTGATCCTGCTGACGCCCACGCTCGCCTTTGGACAGCTGACCGCATTCTACGACGTGCCCGCGGCGGTGCAGCAGGGCATTACCTCGATCACCGAAAACCCGATTCTGGTGATGCTGCTGATCGGTGTCTTCTACATCTTCATCGGCACCTTCATGGAGTCGCTGGCGCAGATCGTCCTGTTCACGGCGGTTTTCCTGCCGCTGGCCGTGTCGCTCGGGATCGACCCGGTGCTGTTCGGCGTCTTCACCGTCATCACCTGCGAGATCGGTTTCCTCACGCCGCCTCTGGGCGCGAACCTGACCGTCGCGGCTCGCATTTCCGGCGTTTCGATGGAGCGGATCTCGGTCGCCGTGCTGCCGTTCATCCTGGCCTACATCATCGGCATGGTGGTCCTGATCCTGATCCCGGACCTGACACTGTTCCTGCCCGACTGGGTATACGGAGAAGCAAAATAGGGGAGAGCCATGTTCGACGTGATCCTCAAGGGCGGCCATGTTCTGGATGGCGCCGGTACAGAAGCCTACGCCGCCGATATCGGCCTCAGGGGCGACCGGATCGCCGCGATCGGCCAGCTTGACGGGAACGGTTCGGCCGAGATCATCGACGTTTCCGGACTGGCCGTCGCGCCCGGTTTCGTCGACATGCACACGCATTCCGATTTCACGCTGATCGCCGACGGACGCGCCCAAAGCCAGGTGCATCAGGGCGTGACGACCGAAGTCGTCGGCCAGTGCGGCATCAGCTGTGCGCCGGTCTGCGATCACGATGTGATCCCCTCGGTATCGCCCTGGTACACCGACAAGGCCGATCATCCGCATTGGCGCAGTTTCGGCGAATATCTCGACGCGCTCGACAAGACCGATCTCGGCGTGAATGTCATGGCCTTTGTCGGCCACGGCAGCATCCACCGCGCGGTGCTGGGCGAGGCGCTGCGCGCCGGAGAACCGGACGAGATCGATCAAATGAGCCGGATGGTCGATCAGGCCCTGGAGGAGGGGGCAGGGGGGTTTTCGACCGGCCTGGAATACTGGCCCGGCATCCTCGCCGCGCCCGAGCATCTGGTGCCCATGTGCGAACGGGCGGCGCAACGCGGACGGCTTTATGCCACCCATGTGCGCAACCGGGACACCCATTATGATCTGGGTTTTGCCGAGGCGATCGCCACGGCCCGGCAAGCGGGCGCGCGGCTGCAGATCTCGCACATCCAGCCGAAATTCGGTGCGCCGGACTATGCGATGGAGCACACGCTCGAAATGATCGAGCTGGCGCGCCGGCATGACGTGGACATCGCGTTCGATGTCATCCCGCATGACTGGAACCACACGCTCACCGCCGCGATCCTGCCGAAATGGGCGCAGGCGGGCGGGCTGGACGAGGTGCTCAAGCGGCTGTCCGATCCCGAGCAGCGCGAAAGGATAATGGCCAACCCGCAGCCCATGTGGCTGATCGTCAAGGCCCGGAAATGGAGCGACATCGTGCTTCTGAACGCGACCGTCAACAAGGATCTGATCGGCGCCGATTTCGCCGAGATCGGCCGCATGCGCGGCGTGGATCCGTATGACGCCGTGCTCGACATCCTGCTGGAAGAGGGCGAGAATCTGATGGGCGTGTTCTGGTCTTCCAAGTCCTTTCGCAACGAGGACATAGACCTGTGTCTGCAGCAGCCCGAATGCGCGGTGATTTCGGACACGATCGCGGTGGCCAATGATGGCATCCTCAAGGATCATGTCGGATCGCTGAGCGGCTATGGCTGGGCGGCCCGGTTCCTGCAGTACTATGTGCGTGATCGGAACGTGCTGCCGCTGACCGACGCCATCCGCCGGATCACTTCCGTGCCCGCCGATCGCCTGGGCCTGAAGGATCGCGGACGGCTGAAGACCGGGCACAAGGCGGACATCTGCGTTTTCGACCCGGCCAGCATCGCCAGCAACTGTTCGGCCCGTCACCCCCGGCGCTACGCCTCGGGCATCGCGCATGTTCTGGTGAACGGCCGCTTCGCCATGCGCGACGGTCGGCGGACAACGGAAAACGCGGGCGAAGTGCTGAGGGAATTCGCGGCGTAAGCACCAGCAACGCCTGGTCTGTGTGCGTCACTGGCGCTGCCCCGTTCCAATATCAGGCGAATTCGGGTACTCTTTTGCAAACGAGGCGCGATTCCGACCCGCTTCACGCAATCAAGAGCATTCCCCGCCGAATTGGCGGCAACCTATTGTAATCAATACTCTTTCAGGTCGGTTCGGTTTATTCCGCTGCGCCGCCGGCCCGGGTTTCCCATGCGGCCGGCCACGAAGGACCGTGGACCATGACGATACATTCCGATCCACCGCGATTGCCGCGTTCTTCGTCCTGCAACTGCGCGACCGCTCAGGTGTTCCCCGGCACGACTCAGCCCTGATTTCACCCCAAACTTTGCACACGGAGGACCATTGTCATGTCCGGAAAGACCGAAACCGCCCATACGAAACATCAAACCGGCTATCGGCTTGTCCGGACGCGCAAACCGGGCGCAGGCGGTTACGGCAAGGACCGGCCCGGCCAAAGTGGCGGCACCGAGGAAACGCCCGATCCCTTGGCCCTTTTCGGACCCGACGACACACTGGTTGCGGCGGCGGACCGGTCGGTGATCCACGTCTATCGGTTCGAGGACTATGGACAGAACAAGGCCAAACCCGTCGCGCGCGGCAAGCTGAGCGGCGTGCCGGTGAAGCTGATCCCCGGCGGACGCCGTGGCGCACTGACCCTCTATGCAATCGACACTGAAGGCAGGCTGCACAAGGGCGATTTTCGCGCCGCCGGGGACGCGCCAGCCGGGGACGCGAAGTTCCAACGCATCGCCGCGGAAATCGACGCGCCCATCCGCGACATGGTCGTGCTGCGCCGGCGGTCGGTGCTGCTGACCGGCGAGAGCGGCAACGTGGAGCTTTGGGAGCTCGACCGCCGTTCCGGGCGCGTGACGCCACTCGGGCCGCTGCACCTGGATGCCGAGATTTCGGCGCTCGATGCCGACCGGCATGACATTCTGATCGGTCGCGAACGCGGTGAGGCGCGGCTGATTCTTGTCGGCGAAGACAGCAAGACCGCCGGACCCGAGGTGCACGGTTTCGAAGTCGAACGAGTCACCGCCGCCACCGTGATCGACGGCACGCATCTGGTTCTGGCACAAAAGGGCGGGCAGGTCCGCAAGGTGGATCTACGCGCATCCGCCATCCCCGAGGCGGCGGCCCGGGTGGCCGACCCGCTGGCGCGGCTGTGCTACGTTCTCAGAACTCTCCTGAAACGCTGCGGCTGCGATTGCGACTGCAAGGGTCCCGGAACGCCCGGCGGCGGCGACCCGAACGGCGGAGGACGCCCCGGCGACGACGAACCCTGCGGCGACCGGCACCGCGCCAAGCTGGGGTTCACCGTGCACCACCTGGCACGGGTCGGCAGCCATCTGGTCGCCTTCGCGCGCGGCGGCACCCGCATGGCCATCCTGGACCGGCGTCTGAACATCCTGGCCGAGCGCAGGCTCGACCGGCAGGGCGCCGCGATCGCGACCGGGCAGACGCACAGTCAGAACATGCTCCTGCACCTGCCGCGCAAGGGCGTCGTGGAGACACTGGCGCTTGCCGACTTTGCCGCCACCCTGAAACCGCGCCTGCCCGACGATTTCATCCCGGTGCCGCTTCCCCAGCCCAAGACCGTGACATACTGGGGCCGAACCGACGCGCCGGCGGTGCCCAACCCCACGGTCAAGGTCTGCCTCTTTCCGGTGATCGACAACGGCCAGACCTTCAACGACCCGGACATGGCCAAACTGATGGCCCAGATCGAGGCCAAGAGCTTTGACCGCATCAACGATTACTACGACGAATGCAGCTTTGGCGATGCCGACTATCAGTTCACCACCTTCGGCTATGACATCGGCGGCGTTCGCACACCGCTGGTTCTGCCGCAGCCGGTCAGCGACTATTGGTGGGACGCCTATCGGGGGGGCGGGCTCAAGGCGGTGTTGCCCGCCGACTGGACCGATCCGTTGATCTTCGACGGCACCGAAGAGCTGGAGATCCTGACCCACCCACGGGCCGGGGCCGACAACAGCTATGCCATCCCCTTTGCCGCGATGTGGACCGACCGGAGTCATGGGGTCTATCCGGTTGTGGTGGATTTCACCGGCACCGAAACGGCGGAACTCGCGGTCGAAACGCAGACCGGCGACAGCCACACGCTGACGCTCAATTTCGGAGCACTCAACCTCACGCTCGATCAGGCCGACGATCATGACGTGTTCCTGACCGCGCTGGCCGATCATGTCACGGCGGCGATCCGCGCGGCCGAGGCCGGCATCGCCGGCAGCCCCATGCTGATCCAGGACGTGGTCTATCGGCGCGAACGCACCTCCGGGGACGAAACCGAATTCGGTCGGCTGCAAGGCCAGTTCAGAATCCAGCCCTCGGGCGGCGCGACGCAAAAGGGACAGGTCTCGGTCACATCGGCAACCGGTACGGCGCTCAGCGATATCGGGCTCACCACATTTGGCGACACACCGGGCGTCATGAGCAGCACCGGCCGGGTCAGCGACTATTTCTCGGAATGCCTGCGCGCGGCCCAGGTCGATGCCGGCGAAGGCATCGGCGGCACGGCGGCCTATTTCGAAACCTCGGTCGGCACCGTTTTCGACGGAACCGCGCAGGAAATCGAGGTCACGGTCAGCTTCACACGGGATTTCGGCGGCCAGCAGGCGACGATGGAGGTGCAGTCCTCATCGGGTCTGGCCGGCACGGGCTGGGACACGGCGCAACCCGATCCGGGGTCGGAATGCCATCCGAACGATTCAAACGCGCTGAGACATGCCATAGACCTGTCCGATGACACGTTCACGGCGGCCTGCCAGCACATCCGCGATACGGGGGCATGGAACCGGGCCGCCGTCGCGGCGATGTTCGCGGATTTCGACGTGATGATGATCACCCATGTGGGGATGCCGCATCCCGGCATTCCGGCCGCGGAGGCCTGGAGCTGCGACGAGCCCGCCGGGTTCGCGTCGAAGCGCATGTACAAGCGGACGCACTATGCCACCGACAAGGCGCCGCCGGGCGGCGAGGATCCGGTGCAGTTCGGGACCAGCGCGATCACCGGTCAGAATTTCACCTATCTGAATTCGGCCGATCTGAACGACGAAACCGGCGTGATGGCGCACGAACTGGGGCATGCGCTGGGTCTGCCCGATCTCTATTCCGCCAACGGCTACCGCGACGATGTGCTCTATGTGGACCGCTATGCCATGATGGCGGGCGGCAACGACAAGTTTCACCATTTCTGCGGCTGGTCGAAATGGTCGCTGGGCTGGATCGCCGATGACGCCGACGCGAATGTCAACCGAACGATCTTTGTCGATCTGCCTTCGCCCACGGACACGCTGGTGCAGGAGGCGTGGCTGGTGCCGGTCGAATACTGGGACAACGCGATGCGCCAGGATGTGCGGGACGAGGTCGGCGGCAGCGTCGAGATCGGTCAGCTGATGAAACTGAACCTGGGCTCGGACGGCGGCGTGACGGCGTTTCTGGAGCTTCGAGCCGAAGGCGCGAATTTCAGCAAGAACCTCAACCCGCAACCCACGATCTATGCCACCAACGGGCTGGATCCCGACAGCGACCGGGAATGGGCGGTGAACGGTCTCTACCGCCGGCATGCCCACCGCCTGAACGCGGGGACCGAGCTGCGCAACGTGGGCGACGTATGGGACTTCGCCGCCGCGGCCGAGTTTCCGATCAAGGGCACAACCGTCCGGATCGAAGAACAGGTCACGGTGCGGGGGTCGATTCCGGTCTGGCGGGTGCGGGTCGAGCGTGAGCAGGCGGAATTCATCGATCTGCATTTCCAGGACCATGTGCCAAGCTGGAAAAGCCCCGACATCTGGGTGGACTGGGCCGGTGACAATACCGATCCGAACGTGCCTCGGGAATATCCGGTCGGAAT
>NZ_JBXWRY010000036.1:0-36199 GCF_059613135.1 Ruegeria sp. BHSB196 | reverse complement strand
CCTGGCGATTTCGACAAGAAGACGATGCTGGTCACCACCGGCGCCGAAGCGGTGGAGAACGCAATCAAGATGGCCCGCGCCCATACCGGCCGCTCGGGTGTCCTCGCGTTTTCGGGCGCGTTCCACGGGCGCACGCTGATGGGCATGGCGCTGTGCGGCAAGGTTGCGCCCTACAAGAAGTCCTTCGGCGCCATGCCACCCGAAATCCACCACGCGGTCTTCCCGAATGCCTATCACGGCATCACACCGGAAATGAGCCTGGCGCAACTGGATCAGCTATTCAAATCGAGCATCGACCCCGAGCGCGTCGCGGCTATCATCATCGAGCCGGTTCAGGGCGAAGGCGGCTTCAACATCGCGCCGCCCGAATTCCTCCGCGCCTTGCGCAATATCGCCGATGACCACGGCATCGTTCTGATCGCTGACGAGGTTCAGGCCGGCATGGCCCGGACCGGCAAGCTGTTTGCGATGGAACATGCGGGCGTCGCCGCCGATCTCGTGACGATGGCCAAGGGCCTGGCCGGGGGGTTCCCGCTGTCGGCCGTCACCGGCCGCGCCGAAATCGTCGACGCGGCGCCGGTGGGCGGCATCGGCGGCACCTATGCCGGCAACCCGCTGGCCGTCGCGGCAGCCAATGCCGTGCTTGACGTGATCGAAGAAGAGAAGCTGTGCGCCCGCGCCGAGGAAATCGGCCAACGCATCAAGCGCCGCCTGACCGCGATCGCGGATCGTCCGGGCATGGCCGTCATCGGGGATGTGCGCGGCCTTGGCGCCATGGTTGCCTTCGAACTGGTGACCGATCGCGCCACGCGGGCGCCGGACCCGACGCTCACCCAGGCGATCGTGGCCGAGGCCGAGGCGCGCGGCCTGATCATCCTGCCCTGCGGAACCCGCGCCAATGTCGTGCGTCTGCTGCCGCCGCTGACCACACCCATGGCGCATGTCGACGAGGCGCTGGATATCCTCGACGCTTCGCTCGAGGCAGCGATTACCAAGGCGGCGCAAGCTGCCTGAAACCCCTCCGCAGGGTGTCTGTGCCCCTGCGAGGCTTCAGGGGGAAGGTCTCCGCTCTCACCTTCCCCCGCCCCACCATCGGAGACACCGTGATGAAGAAGAATCTCATTGCCGGCGAATGGCTCGGTGCGTCCGACGTGACCGAGAATCGCAACCCGTCCGACATTTCGGATCTCATCGGGCTCTACGCGCTCGGCACCGCCGACGACGTGGACAAGGCCGCAAACGCGGCACGCGCGGCGTTGCCGGGATGGGCGGCGGTCAGCCCCCAGGTGCGGGCCGATCTGCTGGAAACGGTCGCCCAGCAACTGTTGGCGCGAGCCGATGAGATCGGCACCCTGCTGGCCCGCGAAGAAGGCAAGACCCTTGCCGAGGCCAGGGGAGAGACGATCCGAGCGGCCCAGATCTTCCGGTTCTTCGCCGGCGAAGCCCTGCGGATCGGCGGTGACGCGGTCAGTTCCGTGCGCCCCGGTATCTCGGTCGAGGTCACCCGCGAACCGGTGGGTGTGGTCGGGCTGATCACGCCGTGGAACTTCCCCATCGCCATCCCGGCCTGGAAGCTGGCCCCGGCGCTGGCCTATGGCAACACCGTCGTCATGAAACCGGCAGAGCTGACACCGGCCTCGGCGCATGTACTGGCCGAGATCCTTCAATCGGCCGGGGTTCCCAATGGCGTGTTCAACCTGGTGATGGGCAGCGGATCGGTGGTCGGCGATGCCATCGTGAAACACCCCGAAATCGATGCCATTTCCTTCACCGGCTCGGTTCCCGTCGGGCGGATCTTGGCGGTCGAGGCGGCCCGGGGATTGAAGAAGGTCCAGCTTGAAATGGGCGGCAAGAACCCGATGGTGGTTCTGGATGACGCCGATCTGGATGTCGCTGTCGAGGCCTGCCTGAACGGCGCTTTCTATTCGACGGGTCAGCGGTGCACCGCCTCGTCGCGCCTGATCGTGCAGGCGGGCATCCACGACGCCTTTGCCGAGCAGCTGGTTGCCCGGGCACAGGCCCTGCGGGTAGGCAATCCGCTCGACGCGGCCACTCAGATCGGGCCGGTGGTGTCCGAGGGCCAGTTGAAAAACAACCTGGCCTATGTCGAGATCGCCCGCGCCGAAGGTGCCGAGGTGATCGGCGGCGAACGCCTGAACGGGGAGACCGAGGGCTTCTTCCAGCGCCCGGCCCTGTTCCTGAACGCAACCAACACCATGCGCTCCAGCCGAGAGGAAATCTTTGGCCCCTGCGCCAGCGTCATCAAGGTGGCGGATTTCGACGAGGCCCTGACGGTGGCGAATGACACCGAGTTCGGCCTGAGTTCGGGCATCTGCACCACCAGCCTCAAGCACGCGCGCGAGTTCCGCCGCCGGTCCGCCGCCGGGATGGTGATGGTCAACCTGCCGACAGCGGGTGTGGACTATCATGTGCCTTTCGGCGGCCGAAAGGGATCGTCCTACGGCCAGCGCGAACAGGGGCGCTATGCCGCCGAGTTCTATACCGCCGTCAAGACGGCTTACGAGTTCGCGGGGTGAACCGATGTCTCAGAACGCTATTCTCGCCATCAATCCCGGCACCACGACGACCCGCTGCGCGCTCTACGCGGTGAAGTGCGGCGAGGTAGAAGTGATTACCGAACAGACGCTCGACCATGACGAAGCCGTGATGGCGGGTTTCCCGACCATCGCATCGCAGCTCGGGTTTCGGGCGGCGCATGTCGAGGCGTTCCTCGCAGAGCATCTTGGCGACTGCGACCTGCTGGCCTGCGCCGGCCGTGGCGGTATGTTGACGCCGGTTCCGGCGGGCGTCATCGAGGTGAACCCGGCCCTCGTGGAGTTTGCTCTGCACAGCCCGGTCCATCACCATGCCAGCAATCTGGGCGCGCCTCTGGCATACGCCCTCGCCAGCCAGCACGGCGCTCCGGCATTCGTCGTCGATCCGGTGAGCGTCGATGAACTGTCCCCCGTGGCGCGGGTGTCGGGCTTCGAGGAAATCCCGCGCTTCTCCTTCGTTCATGCGTTGAACATTCGGGCCTGCGGCCGCCGGCTGGCGCGGGATTTGAACAAACCCTTCGACGAATTGCGCGCGGTGGTCGCCCATCTCGGGGCGGGCTTTTCCATCGCGGCCCTGCTGAACGGGCGGCTGGTCGACAATTCCAACCGCATGGAAATCTCTCCCTTCACGCCGGAACGGGCTGGCGGGCTGCCGACTCTGCCGCTGATCGAACTGTGCTACTCGGGCAGGTACAGCCGCGAGGAACTGCTCGCGAAACTCTACGGCCGGGGCGGCGTTTTCGGGCTGCTGGGCACCAAGGACATCCGCCGGGTCGAGGCGATGATCGATGACGGCGACGAGAAGGCGGCGCTCGTCTTCGAGGCCATGCTGTATCAGACCGCCAAGGCGGTCGGAGCCATGGCCTCGGTCGCCGCCTTCGATCTCGACGGGATCATCCTGACCGGCGGCCTGTCCAACAGCGCCCGCGTCACCGGCTGCCTGACAGACAAGCTGTCGCGTCTGGCCCCGATCCATGTCTATCCGGGCAGCGACGAATGCCGCGCACTGGCCGAAGGCGCGGCGCGGGCCGTGGCCGGCGTCGAAACACCCCTGATCTGGCCCGTCGTCTCGGAAAGACAGGTGGCGTGATGACCCTGCGCAGCTTTGACGATCTGCGCGCCGCGGCGCTGAAACGCGCCCCCATGCGCCTGGTGGTGGCAGGCGGCGAGGCGCCTGAGATTGCTTCGGCTGTGATGACGCTGCTCGGCGATGGGTTGGTGGCCAGCGCCGTTGTCACCGGCGCCCCCGATGTCATGGCCCCGCTGTTTCCCAAACCGCTGCCCGGCACCGTCACCTTCCGCAGTGCCGAAGGCCCGCAAGCCTGCGCGCGCGAGGCCGTCGCGGCAATTCGCGAGGGGCTGGGCGATGTTCTGATGAAGGGGCATGTCGACAGCACCTCGTATCTGCGCGCGGTGGTCGATCGCGAAATCGGTCTGAGGACTGGCGGGGTGCTGTCGAATGTCACCGTAGCCGAGATGCCGTCGATGGACCGGCTTGTCGCCGCGACCGACAACGGCATCCTGCCCGCGCCGGATCTGGACCAGAAACGCCGGATCGTTCTCAACACCGAGGCGCTGTTCCGCGGCCTCGGGGTCTCGCCGGTCAGGGTCGCGGCGGTCTGCGCGACAGAAAAGGCTTCGGATGCGCTGCCAGCCACGCGCGATGCCGAAACGCTGGCCCGAGAGAGCCTGTCCGGTCTCCTGAACGGCTTTCAGGTCGGAGGGCCGATGGGCTATGACGTGGCCGTCTCGCCCGAGGCGGCGCGGATCAAGGGGCTGCAGGACATGCCTGCCACCGGGTCGGCGGATCTGCTGCTGTTCCCGACCATCGACGCCGCCAATGCGGTCGCGAAGGCGTGGAAATATCACGGCGGCGCCCGGACCGGCTCCATCGTTCTGGGTGCGAAGGTGCCCGTTCTGCTGAACTCTCGTTCGGACTCTGCCGAGCGGCGGGTCAACGCGCTCTTGCTGGCGGCTGCGGTTCTTGATGGAGAACGAGTTTTCGGGCGTCCGGATCGTCGATGTGATCTGTGCGGCGAATAAGCCGTCACTTCGCAATGGCGTCGGTGCATCCTTGGCTTACAATACGATCTTGGCCTTGGTCTTTCTGGTCGCCGACGGGCTCCGGGCTCTACGTGAGTTTCAGGGCAAACCCTGCGTCTGGGACAGGTGTGCCGGCCGTGCCGGTCAATCCTGCTGTTGAAGGCAATTCGGGTCGCGCTGAAACTCGGACGGCGTGACCCCAAACTTGGCCTTGAACAGACGCGAGAACTGGGCCTGATCGGCAAAGCTGAACCGATAGGCGACCTCGGAGATCGGCAGATCGCGCGAAGCCTGAAGCCGGTCGCGCGCGGCGATCAGGCGCTGATCGCGGATCTGCTGGCTGACGGTGCCGTTCACATCCTTGAACAGGTCGTGAAGGTAACGCTTGGAGATGCCGCAGGCTTGGGAGATCAGGTCCGGCGACAGGTCCGGGTTCTTCAGGTTTTCGCGAATGAACCGCTCGACCCGAGTCAGATGCGCGGCGCGCACCGACGAAAACCCGCTGTCCCCGGCGTCTGCCGCATCATTCAGCGCCAGCCCCAGCAATTCCAGCAATTGACGCCCGATCGTTTCGCAGGATGCCGCCGACAACGAGTCGAATTCGTTCTGAGCGTGGTTGATCATCGTCGCGAACAGACCCGCGGTTCCTGTCGTCGCGTCGATGACGCGAGCGCAGAACCGGTCGGGCTGGCGGACGCGTTCGGACAGCGCTGCGCGACTGACCTTGAGAACGAAAAGGTCATTGGGGCGTTCGTAGAAGAACCTGTAAGGCTCGTCGCCGCGCTCGATGATGAAGCCGCCCGGATCGCACCGCACATCGCGGCCCAACTGCCGGAACTCCACCGAGCTCATGCGGGGCAGGGTCACCAGATATTCTTCTTCGCGCCCTTCGCGGATGTGCGAGCGGCGGCGTTCGTAATTCACCGGATCGGATGTCAGGCGGGACATGCCCACATGGCCCAGCGATTTCCGCGTCAATTGACCATTGAAACGGATCGGGTCGTGGAACTGCAACTCCAGGGGGAAATAGGACTCGCTGATCACGGCGTTCCAGCGGCTGGAACGGTGCTGCGGCTCGCTTGCGGCCGTCGAGAAGCGAAGCTCGGCGGTCATTTCTTGTCCTCCCTGGCAAGAAATTAGCTGCAAACCACGCCCAAGCCAAAGGAATTCAGACGCCCTGCGCTGTCCGTCAAACTTTCCTGCGCTGAGCGACAAGTTTTTCTGCTCCGCCCGTCAATCTCTTGTGCACGGATCGTCAAGACCGACCCACGGGCGTTCGGCAATCCTGTTCGTCGAGATCGACGTGCAGGAGGAGCACGCCGGGTTCGGGAGGAGGAACCTTCACCCCGCTGGCGGGCCCTTTGCACCCAAGCAGAGGACCGAGAACCGATGACATCAAGACAAGTCGACCCGATCACGCTGTCGGTGGTGAGAGGCGTTCTGGAAACGACGCAACGCGAGATGACGCTGGCACTGGAAAAGACGGCGCGCAGTTCCGTCTTCAACCTGGCACATGACTACTCCACCGCGCTGTTCAACCACACGCCCGAGATGATTCTGCAGGGGCAGGACATCCCGATCCACCTCGGTTCGCTGATCCCGGCGATGAAGGCGGTGGACAAGTTCTTTGCGGGCGACATCCATGAGGGCGACCTGATCCTGCACAACGACCCCGACTACGCGGGCAGCCACATCATCGACACCTGCATGTACTACCCGGTGTTCTACGAGGGCGGGCTGGTGTTCTGGACCGTCTGCAAGGGACACCTGACCGATATCGGCGGCCCGGTTCCCGCGGGCTACAACCCCGAGGCCAAGGAGATCTTTGCCGAGGGTCTGCGCATCCCGCCGGTCAAGATCTGGGACAAGGGCGTGCCGCGCGACGACGTGCTGAACCTGTTGCTCACGAACATGCGGGCCCGCCGCGATCAGGAGGGCGATTTCAACGCGCTGATCGGCGCCTGCCAGGTGGGCGCCCGCAACCTGATCGCGCTGATGGACAAATACGGCAAGCAGGTGGTGCAGGACTGCATCGAGGAACTGCTGTCAATGGCGAACCGGCATATGAACAGCCTGATCGCCAAGGTGCCCGACGGCACCTACAGGGGCACGGCGGTGCTTGAGGATGCCGGCCACGGCTTTGGCGATTTCGACATCACCGCCACGGTCACGATCTCGGGCGAGAGCTGCCATATCGAGATCGAAAGCCCGCCCCAGATTCCCTATTTCATCAATTCCTACGAGGGCAACAGCTATTCCGGCGTCTATCTCGGCCTGATGATGTTCGCGCAGTTGCCGCCGCCCTACAACGAAGGGCTCTACCGCAACGTGACGGTGGACATGGGGCCGAAAGGCACGCTCTGCAACGCCAAGCCCCCTGCACCGCACATGAACTGCACCACCACCCCGATGGAGACACTGACCGACGCGGTGCGGCTGGCCTTCGAGCAGGCGGCCCCCGACAAGGTGTCGGCCTCGTGGGGCCACGCCAACGGATGCAACATCGCCGGGTGGGATACGCGCCACGACGAGGAATACGTCACCATGGTGCTTGCCTCGATCATCTCGGGCGCCGGCGCCACCGCCAGCCAGGATGGCTGGCACGCCTGCGGTCCGGAATGTTGCTTTGGCGCGCTGACGTCGGGCGACATAGAGATGCTGGAACATTCCTACCCGATCATCATCCACGAATACGGGCTGATGACGGACTCGGGCGGCGCGGGCAAGTTCCGCGGCGGCTCGGGCACCCGCTGGGAGGTCGAACCGCTCGACCGCGACATGACGCTGGTCACCTTCGGCGAAGGCCGCCGCATTCCGGCGATGGGCGCTGCCGGCGCGAAATCGGCCATGGTCGAAAAGAAGGTCGGCCGCCTGGAAGTCACCCGCAACGGCGAGACGCAGGTCATCACCGACAACGTGATCGAAACCATCCGTCCGGGCGAGCGCGCGGCGAACATCAACCCGGGCGGCGGTGGCTATGGCAACCCGTTCGAGCGTGACGTGCAAAAGGTGGTGGCCGATATCCGCAACGGGCTCGTTTCCATCGAAGGCGCGCGGCTCGACTACGGCGTGGTCATCGCCGACCCCGATACGCTCACCGTCGACGAGACCGCCACGGCCAAGGCCCGCGCGGCCGCATGAACCCTCTGATACGAAAGGACTCTCCCCATGCGTAGCAAATATCGTCTGGGCATCGACGCCGGCGGCACCTTTACCGATTTCATTCTTGCCGATGCACAGGGCTCGGTTCGGATCTTCAAGGTGCTCTCGACACCGACCGAACCGACCAAGGCCATCCATAACGGGCTGCAGCTGATTACCGAGGAAACCGGCCTGAGCGCGGAAGAGATCGTTTCAAACTCCGATCTCTGCATCAACGGCACCACCGTCGGGCTGAACGCGCTGATCACCCATACCGGGGCCAAGACCGGCCTCATCGCCACCAAGGGCCATGAGGACAGCATCGAGATCCGCCTGGGCCACAAGGAAGACGGCTATCGCTATGATCCCGACTATCCGCCCGCGACCATGCTGGTGCCGCGCCACCTGCGCAGGGGCATCCGCGAGCGGGTGATCTCGGACGGAACAGTCAGAACGCCCCTGAACGAAGACGACGTGCGCGAGGCCTGCCGGTACTTCGTCGCCGAGGGCGTGGAATCGGTCGCCATCAGCTTTGTCTGGTCGGTGCTGCACCCCGAACATGAGAACCGTGCGGCCGAGATCGTGCGCGAGATGATGCCGGATGTGCGTCTGACCATCGGCAGCCAGCTCTATCCGCAGGTACGCGAATACACCCGTACCTCGACCGCGGTCGTCAATGCCTATCTGGCGCCGATCCTGCAACGCTATGTCGAGGCCATCGATGCCTATTTCCGCGACCTGGGTTCCAAACACCCCGTCCGCTACTTCCAGTCGAATGGCGGTCTGGCGTTGGGCAAGGTCGTCACCGACCAGTCCGTCTATGCGATCAACTCCGGTCCGGCCTCGGCGCCGCAGGCGGCGCTGGACGTGGGCAAGCCCTGGGGCGAGCAGAACATCATCACCTGCGACATGGGTGGTACCTCGTTCGACATCACGCTGACCAAGGACGGCAAGGCCAACGTCAACAAGAACATCGACTTCCTGCGCTATCGCATCGGCATCCCGATGATCCAGGTGGAAACGCTGGGTGCCGGAGGCGGCTCGATCGGCTGGATCGACGACATGGGGCTGATGCAGATGGGGCCGCAATCGGCCGGCTCCGAGCCTGGTCCGGCCTGCTACGGGCAGGGGGGCGATCGTCCGACCACCACCGACGCCAACCTGGTGCTGGGATATCTCAACGCCGACGGCCTCGTGGGTGGCCGCCTGCCGCTGGATCTGGAAAAGGCCCGCGCGGCGATCAAGACTCATCTCGCCGATCCGCTGGGGATCAGTGTCGAGAAAGCCGCCTATGGCATGTTCACCATCGTCAACAACAACATGGTGAATGCGATCCGTCGTGTCTCTGTCGAGCGCGGCTATGACCCGCGTGACTTCGTGCTGATGGGCGCAGGCGGCGCCACTGGGTCGCATATCACCGCGCTGGCGCGCGAGATGGGAATCTCGAAGGTGCTGATCAACAAGCTTGCTTCGGGGCTTTGCGCCTACGGCCAGATCATATCGGACGTGAAGTACAACTACATGGCTCCGGCCCCGCTGCGCCTGCAGGGCGCCGACGCAGCCAAGACCCTTGATGATCTCTTCAACGGGCTCGAGGCGCGGGGCCGAGAAGACCTGGCCGGCGACGGTTTCTCGGATGCGGAAATCTCGATCAGCCGGACGCTGGACATGCGTTATGTCGGCCAGGTGCATGAATGCACGGTGGAAATCGGTCCGTTTGCGGTCACCGAGACAACTCTCGAGGACATCAAGGCCGCGTTCCACGCCCGTCACAAGGAACTCTACACCTATGACGAGCCGCATAACGCCGTCGAGGTGGTGAACGTCGAAAGCGCGATCACCGGCCATGTGGCCAAGCCTGGACGCATGCACATCGCCCCAGGCCGGGGTGCCGCCGCCGCGTTGAAAGGGCATCGCGAGATGGTGTTCAGCGCCGATGGCATCGCCCAGAACACGCCGGTCTATGACGGCTCGGTGCTGGGTGCAGGCGATACGCTGCACGGTCCAGCAGTGATCGAGGAGGTGACCACCACCATCGTCGTCGAGCCGGGCTGGACCGTCAGCCTGCACGAAACCGGCACCTATGTTCTGACCGTCGATCAGCCTGCGCTCAAGGCCGAATCGACGAAAGACCTTGTCGAGGCATAGGCAATGCGGGCCAAGGTGCATAACCGACCCTCCCTGTCCGCGACCGGGGTGACGGTGGCTTTTGGCGGCTTCAAGGCGCTGACCGATGTCTCCCTCACCATCACCCCGGGCGCGGTGCATGGGCTGATCGGACCGAACGGTGCTGGAAAGACCACCATGGTCAACGTGTTGACCGGGTTTCAGGCCCCGACGCACGGAACCGTGAAGCTTGGTGAACGCAACATCGGCAACCTCGCGGCGCACGCCCTGCGCCGCGAGGGGGTCGCCCGCACCTTCCAGGCCGGTCGCCTCTTTATCGGTCTCGACGTGCTGGACAATCTTGCGGTCACTGGCGTCGGGCTGGGGCATTCCCGCTATGCATCGGAGGTCGAGGCGCTGCGTATCCTCGATTGGATGGGCGTACGGCATCTGGCCGAAAAGCCCGCGGCGGGCCTGCCTTATACCGACGAGCGTCGTGTCGGCATCGCTCGCGCGCTGATGTTCGCCCCGGCCTTCCTGCTGCTGGACGAACCCGCCGCAGGAATGTCGGAAACCGAGGCCGCCGATCTGGCCGGGCTGATCCGCCGCGTTGCCGACGAACTGGGCACCGGCGTGTTGCTGATCGAGCACAATGTCGAGCTGGTCCTGTCGGTCACCAGCCATGTCTACGTGCTCGACGCCGGGCAACTCATCGAAGAGGGAGACCGCACCGCCATCACCGGGAGCCAGCGGGTGCGCGATGCCTATTTCGGCGCAGATCAGGAGGCCGCGTGATGTCGAAGCTTGGCGTATTCGACGTATCCGTGCGCTATGGCAAGGTTCCTGCGATCACAGACCTGACCTTTCACCTCGAAGAAGGCGAGCGGGTCTTCATCTCGGGGCCGAACGGCGCAGGCAAGTCGTCCTTCCTCAACGCGATCTGCGGCAAGGTGCCCACCATCCACGGCCGGATCGAGATGGACGGCGACCTGTTGACCGGTCTCGCGCCCGAGGCCATCGCCCGGCTGGGCCTTTCCATGGTGCCCGAGGGGCGCGAGATCTTCGGCAACCTGACGGTGGAGGAAAACCTGCGTGTCGGCACCGGCATCCGCCGGGACGCCGAAGCCATCGAAACCGACATCGAGGAAATCTTGGCCGCCTTCCCGATCCTCGGTGAGCGCCGGCGCGCCGCCGCAGGGGCGCTGTCGGGTGGCCAGCAGCAAATGCTTGCCATCGGGCGGGCGCTGATGACCAATCCGAAACTGATGATGGTGGACGAACCCTCGCTGGGGCTGGCCCCGAAGATCGTCGATCAGGTCTATGACACGTTGGTCGCGCTGCAAGAGGAACGCGGCCTGACTCTGCTCATCGTCGAGCAAAGCTCGCTGCGCGCCGCCCGGGTCGGCGGCCGCATGGTGCTGATGCGGGGCGGCCGGATCGTCGGCGAAGGCAATGCCGCCGACATGGCCGACCGCGACGCGCTGGCGCAGGCCTATTTCGGCAATTCCCAACCGGAAGCGGAGGAGATGGCATGACCAATCTCGCCCAACTCTTTTTCGATGCCGCCTCGCTCGGCGGTCTCTACGCCATGGCCGCGCTCGGTATCGCGCTGATCTTCGGTGTGATGAACCTGGTGAATTTCGCGCATGGCGAATACATCGCCTTCTGCGTCTTTGCCCTGATCGTCCCGTCAACCGACGCCGTAGCCGTGATGTTTCTCGGTCGTGCCCCGGCGCTGCTGCTCGTGCCGCTGGTGCTCGCACTTGGAGCGGCAATCGCGATCGCTTCGGAATATGCCGTGTTCCGGCATTTGCGGCGGGCGGACCCCGTGGCGATGATGATCGCGTCCTTCGCGCTGGGCTTCGTGCTCCGCAACGCGCTGCTGGCGGCATATGGCGGTCGCCCCAAGGCGATCAGCCTCTGGCCCGACCTTAACACGCCAGTCAGCATCGCCGGAGCCGACGTGCCGCTGCTGCAACTCATCGTCATCCTGACCACGCTTCTGGTGGTCGCGGGTTTGGCGGCCCTGCTGAAGAAAACCCGGCTGGGTCTCGAGATGCGGGCGGCCGCCGAGAATTTCACCATGGCGCGGCTGTTGGGCGTGAAGGCCAATGTGGTCATCACCGGCGCCTTCGCGCTGTCCGGCGCGCTGGCCGCCGCCGTGGCGCTGATCATGGCCACCCAGACCGGCGTCGCCGACGTGCGGATGGGCGGGCAGATCATGCTGGTCGCCTTCATCGCAACCGTGATCGGCGGGCTCGGCTCGCTGCCCGGAGCGGTGGCCGCCGGGTTCCTGATCGGCGCGGCCTCGGTGCTGCTGCAGGCCTTCCTGCCGCTCGATGCGCGCCCGTTCCGCGACGCCTTTCTCTATACGCTGGTGATCGTCTGCCTGTTGGCTCGCCCACAGGGTCTTTTCGTGCCGGCCTCTGCCAAGCCGAGGGTCTGACATGACATCGCAACACGCGCGAAACCGACTTGCCGCCTATTCCACGCCGCTGATCCTGTCGGCCATCCTGCTCGCCTTCGTCCTGCTCGTGGTTGTTCTCGGCGACAAGTCGCTGGCCCGCACCGCTGCCGAAACCCTTGTCCGCGTGACGCTTGTCGTCGGTCTGTGGATCTTCGTCGGTAATTCCGGCGTCATCAGTTTCGGTCATGCCGGGTACATGGCGATCGGCGCCTATTGCTCGGCCTGGCTGACGCTCAAGCCGCAAAGCAAGGCACTGTTTCTGCCCGATCTGCCGCCCTGGCTGATGGACGCTCAATGGCCGGTCTTTCCCGCCGCCATCGCTTCGGGGCTGCTCGCCGCCCTCGTGGCCCTGCTGTCCGGCGCGGCCATCCTGAGGTTGTCTGGCATTGCCGCTTCGATCGCCACCTTTGCCTTTCTCGCCATCGTCAACACGGTCTATTCCAACTGGGAAGGCGTGACAGGTGCGACCTCATCGGTCGTGGGGCTGACGCGCTATGTCGATCACTGGGTGGCGCTGGCCTGGGCGATCGCCGCGATCGTCGCGGCCAACCTCTACGCCAATTCCGCCTCGGGTCTCGCTTTGCGCGCCACCCGAGAGGACGAGGTCGCCGCCCGCGCCTCGGGCATCGACATGTACCGCCACCGGCTCTGGTCGCTGGTCATCTCGGCCTTCTTCACCGGCATTTCCGGGGCGCTTCTGGGCCACTCCATCGGCGTTCTGAACCCCGACAGCTTCTATCTCGGCACCACTTTCATCTCGCTGGCCATGCTGGTCGTGGGCGGCATAGGCAGCCTGTCCGGCGCCGTGACCGGGGTACTGCTGTTGTCACTGCTGATCGAGCTGCTGGTACGCGCCGAACGCGGCATCACCGTCGGCGGGGCCGAGTTCTCTCTGCCCTCCGGCAGCCAGGAGATCCTGATCGGTGTCGTGATGATCGTCGTCCTGATCCTGCGCCCCGCGGGCCTGACCGGCGGTCGCGAATTCAAGCTACGGCTGACCTTGCCGCGATTTCCGCTCTCGCAAGAGCCAACTTCAACCAACTGAGGAGAGACCAATGATGAAATCCCTGGCATTTGCTTCGGCACTCGCCGCCCTGGCGCTGCCTGCCGCAGCCGAGGACATCACCGTCGGCTTCGCGATCGCGCAGTCCGGCTGGATGGAAGCCTATGACACCCCCGCCGCGACCGCTGCGAAAATCCGCATCGAGGAGATCAATGCGAATGGCGGGCTGCTCGGCCGCAAGATCCGCTGGGTCGAGGCGGACACCAAGACCGACCGCCAGCAATCGGCGCGCGCCGGGCTGCAGGTCATCGACGAGGGCGCCGACATGATGGTGGTGAGCTGCGACTACGACTTCGGCGCCCCTGCCGCGCTGTCGGCCGAGGCGGAAGGCATGGTGTCGTTCTTCCTGTGCGCCGAGGATGTCAAGGCCGGCATCCAGGGCGTCGGGCCGCATTCCTTTTCTGGCTCGGTGCTTGCTGCGGTTCAGGGGGCGACCATGGCCGAATGGAGCCATGCAAGGCGCAATGCCAAGACCGGCTACGTGCTGCTTGATACGACGATCGAGTACAACAAGGGCATCTGCACCGGGTTCGACTGGATGTTTCCGCAACTCGAAGGTACCGAAATCGTCGGGCGCGACACCTTCAAGAACGACGACGCCTCCATCGCCAGCCAGATCACACGCATCAAGGCGTTGCCGGAAGAACCAGACGTGATCATGCTGTGCTCGTACATTCCCGGCGCCGCCTCGGCGGTCCGGCAGATCCGCGCCGCCGGAATCAATTCGCTGATACTCAACGGTTCGGCCGTGGACGGTTCCTATTGGCTGGACGCGACGCCGGATCTGTCCGGTTTCGTAGTGCCGGTTCAGGGTTCGATCTATGGCGACGATCCGCGGCCCGAGGTGGAAGCCTTCAACCAGGCCTACGAAAAGGCCACTGGTTCACGGCCGGCCAGTTCCTATGCCTATCCGGGATATGTTTTGGTGGATCTCTGGGCCAAGGCGGTCGAACGCGCCGGTACCCTCGATGGAAGCGCGGTGACAGCGGAACTTGAGAAGATGAAAGACGAGCAGACGGCATTCGGCCCGCGCAGTTTCTCAAGCGACCTGCATCATCAGAATTCAGCGGAAATGCAGATCATCGAAATCCAGGACGGAAAGCCGGGCGTGGTGGACAGCTGGACCATCAGCAATCCGGTCCCGCTGGACGTGCTTCTCAACTGAAGCTCCACCCCTGAAACCGCCGAGTGCCTCCAGAGTACAGGGTGGCTCTCGGTTCTTTCATCGCATCAGATGCGCAAGACGGAAACACCTGGTAGAGGATCGGGTGACGGTGGGGCCGCGTACCGCGACCCAACATCCGGCGTTTCGCCGCTCTGAGACCCGGTCAGCGTGATCCACCTTGCATAATTGCAGAAAACCCGGTCTTGCGATCTTGTCGCTGTGCATCATCGCAGGTCTTGCGAGCGACCCGACCGTGGAACGACGCGAACGAGGTGCAACTTGCCCCGAACATCACGGATGCCATGGTGAAACACTGCCACGACGTTCCATGATTGCTCGCAACGCCCCGATTGCCATGTATTGTCCGATGGCGTCACCAGCCAGTCTTCGTGATTTAGAACCGGAAAAGGCCAAACTCCAACAGTCGGAGATTGGGGTGCCGTGCACGGATCCTCGGCCTCACGTTGGAAGGGCAGGGTAGCCAATATCAGGTCATCGGGCCTTCCGATATGATGACAAGTGGTCGGAAGCCTTCGCCCAGGACGATCGATTTGTCTTCCTTGCAGAGCGCGGCGTAACCCGCGGCACCGGATGGCGTCGTTGCCAGGCCGATCTTGCAGAGACCGGCGGCGGCGGCGTCTCCCTCTGCCTCGGACAGCGCGACATAGCGCACGCCGCAGCGTTCGAGAGCGGCCCAGGCGACGATAGAGGGTTCCTTGCAATCCAGCCGGCCCATGATCGAGTTCGGCCCGTCGCCCCGAGTCGGTCTTCCTGCGCGATGGCTTGCCTGCAGGCAGGCAGCGGCTGCAGGCTCGACAACGATCAGTTCCGGCTGTTCGGCCCAATTCAGTCGCACCATATGCGCCATGGCGGCGGCAAGGCCACCGACACCGGCCTGCAGGTAGACATGGCTGGGCCAGCGTCCTGTGGCTTCGAAGTCCTGGCGAAGCTCTTCAGCCATGACGCAATAGCCTTCCATCACCCATTTCGGAATCTCCGTATAGCCTGGCCACGTGCCATCTGCCAAAAGCACCGCTCCGGTTCGATCGGCATCGGCGATCGCGGCGGCGACGCTGTCTTCGTAGGCGTCACCAGAGCGGATGACTTCAGCGCCTAGCGCCCTCAGGCGATCGGCAAAGCTGGCCGGCACGGTTCCTGCCAGGTGAATTCGCGACTTGGCGCCAGATGCCCGGGCGCCCGCGGCAACACCAATTCCGTGGTTCCCCGCGCTGGCGCAGACAAAGGTGAAACCCTTCGCAAACTCGCGAACGGTTTCGTCTTTCATCCGCTCGGGCGTCAGCGCCTCGCCCGTTCGCCGTCGCCACGCCCGTTCGAGTATGCGGGCCACGGCATAGGGAGCCCCAAGCGCCTTGAAGGCGCCAAGCCCCATACGATCGGATTCATCCTTGGCGAGAAAGGCGATCCCGTCCGTGCCGATGCATTCGTGAACCGGGGTCGGCGCATAGCCGTCCTGGGCCCTGAAGTATGCAAGGGCGCGTTCGTGGTCCGGAGTGAAATCCAGGGAGTCGGCTTGTGTCATGGCGTGAAACTTTAGCAATTGACGCCGATGCCATTTCTCGAATTTCGCGCCGTTCCCGAAAATGTCTTGCGCAGGAATCGTCACGCCTGCATGAAAACATCATGACGCATCAACCCGACGAAACCGATCTGACGATACTGAGAAGGCTCCAGAAAGACTGCCGTATCGGGCTGGAGCAACTTGCGCATGCATGCTCTCTGTCTGTGCCATCGGTGCAGCGCAGGCTCAAGCGCCTGCGCGACTCCAAACTCATCCAGAAAGAAATCGCCGTACTTGATCCGGCCGGGTTCGACTGCAAGATGACGTTCATCGTACTTGTCGAGCTGGAACGGGAATCGCTGCAGCAGCTCGAAGTTTTCCGCAAGCGCGCCAAGGCCGAACCGCAGGTGCAACAATGCTACTATGTCACCGGGGAGGCGGATTTCATACTGATCTGCACCGCCAAAGACATGCAGGATTTCGAAGCACTCACCCACCGGCTCTTTTTTGAGAATTCGAATGTCCGCAGGTTCCGTACATCTGTATCAATGGAAAGAACCAAAGTTTCTTTGGATCTGCCGATCTGATCCTGCGTCGCCACCGGCGGCATACGCAGCAATGGGCGTCAGTCACCTTTCGTCCGGTTGAACCGGTTCCTTTTGGTGAAACGATCGGTCACGGGCCGTGATGCGAAAAACTTTCTGTCCAAGGGTGCGACGCGCGACGGTTTTCGCGCGCCGGGAACGTGTATCATGCCGTCAAACAACGGGTCAGGAAGGCATGACTGACTTCGAGAAACAGTTGAGGCTGTTGCGGCGGGATCTGCACCAAAACCCCGAGCTGGGGTTTCGGGAGATGCGGACCAAAAGGATTGTGGCCGATCGGTTGAGCGCGTACGGCATCGACGTGTACGAAGGTGCCGGTGTCGTTGGCGTCCTGCACGCCGGGGGTGGAAGCAAGGCCGTTGGCCTGCGCGCCGACATGGATGCGCTGCCGATCACCGAAACCTCCGACCATTGCTATTCCTCCAACCGGCCAGGCGTCATGCATGCCTGCGGGCATGACGGCCACACCGCGATGCTGCTGGGCGCGGCCGAGCGGCTGGCCCGGAACCGCAGCTTTGACGGAACCGTTGTGTTTCTGTTTCAGCCGAATGAAGAACATGGGCTTGGCGCGCGCGCAATGATCGATGAGGGCGTGTTGGACCGTTTCCCGGTGCAAGAAGTCTTTGCCATCCACAACCTGCCCGGAACGCCGCTCGGCCAGATCTCGACCCGAACCGGGGTCATCTGCAGTAGCGAAACCCTGTTCGAAATCGCGATCAGGGGGCGTGGCGGCCACGCGTCGATGCCGCAGACCGGGGTTGACGCAATCACCGTGGGTGCCGAGTTGGTGCTGGCGCTGCAGACGATCGCATCGCGCAAGCTTGCGCCCGCTTCGGGAGTCGTCGTTTCGGTAACCGAGTTTCTGGCCGACGGACAGCGCAACGTGCTGCCGGGAAACGCGACACTCAAGGGCGATTTCCGGGCACGCTCGCCAAAAGATCGCGCGGCCGTGGAGCGGCTCATCACCCAGATCGCCAGGGGCGTGGCGGCGGCACATGGCATCGAAGTGTCGGTCGATTTCGATACGCAATTCGCCGAAACGATCAACGCCGACGGTCCCACCCAGGCAGTCTATCGCGCCGCCGAGGCCGCCGACTGTCCCTTGGTCCGTGACTGCGCCCCGATGAGCTTTTCCGAGGATTTTGCGCAATTCTCCGCCGTCGTGCCGGGATGTCTTCTGCTGCTCGGCAATGGCGAGAGCGGCGCCCATGCCCGGCCGTTGCACGCCTCGGATTACGACTTCAACGACGACCTGCTGCCCATCGGCGCGGAGTTCTGGGTCAGGTTGGTCGAGGACCGTCTGGCAATGCGAAAGGACTGATCGTGGTAGTCGCTCCCAAACGAGGGTTTCCAACCGTCGAGTACTCGGCCCGCACGCGGCGCGCGCAGGCGAAGATGGCCGAGGCCGGCATGGCTGGTCTGCTGCTGACGACCGAACCGGAGCTGCGCTATTTCAGCGGTTTCCACACGCTGTTCTGGCAAAGTCCGACGCGGCCCTGGTTTCTGTTTCTGCCCGCCGAGGGCAAACCCATTGCGATTATTCCCGAAATCGGCGCCGAACTGATGCGCGGAACGTGGATCGAGGATATCCGCACCTGGAGCGCCCCCGCGCCCGAGGATGACGGGATCAGCCTGTTGACCGAGCTGCTTGCGCCCCATGCCGCACGGGGCGACACGATAGGGTTGCCGAAGGGTCATGAAACGCATCTGCGCATGCCGCTTGGCGACTACGAACGGCTTCTGGCCAATCTCGACGGAGTGCGGATAGCTGACGCGACGGGCCTGATCCGAAGCCTGCGCATGGTGAAATCCGAAGCCGAGATCGAAAAGATCGCGCACATCTGCTCCATCTGTTCGCGCACCTTCGCAGGTGTTCCGGAATTCGCTGGCGCAGGCCGACCCTTGGAGGAGGTGTTTCGGGCGTTCCGACGCGAAGGGCTGGCACAAGGTGCCGATGATGTTCCCTATCTGGTCGGCGGGGCTGGCCCGGGTGGCTACAAGGACGTGATCTCACCCCCGTCGCAGCGTTTGCTGGCGCGCGGCGATATCATGATGCTCGACACGGGCGCGACCTGGGACGGCTATTTCTGCGATTTCGACCGCAACTGGGCCATCGGACACGCGGACGACGCTGCGCGCCGCGCCTATGACACGCTCTGGCGCGCGACCGAAGCAGGGATCGAGGCTGCGCTGCCCGGCGCGACCTGCGGGGATTTGTTCCGCGCGATGCAGGGCGTGATCTCCGAGATGGACGATCACGGTGGGGATGTCGGGCGTTTGGGTCACGGTTTGGGAATGCAACTGACCGAATGGCCGTCCCTGGCGGTTTGGGATGGAACCGAGCTTGTCGAAAACATGGTGCTGACTCTGGAACCTTCGCTGGGATACGGGGTCGGTCGGATCATGGTGCATGAAGAGAACATCGTCGTGCGCGCCGGTGGCGCGCAACTGTTGACCGAGCGCGCCGCGCCCGAACTCCCGGTCATCTGAGGTCCGCGATGAAGCTTGATTTCGAAACCGATGGCGGACTCGGCACACGGGCAACTCTGGGCGTGATCGTTCTGGAAACCGACGAAACGCTTGAGCATGAATTTGCCCGTATCATGCGGATGGCAGGGGTCGCCCTGTATCACAGCCGGATTCCGATGGTTCCCGAGATCCGCCCCGATACGCTGGCACGGATGGAGCGGGATCTGCCCGCCTCGGCCGGGCTGCTCCCCCCCTCCCTGAAATTCGACGCCATCGGTTTCGGCTGCACGTCGGCCGCAACCGTGATCGGCTCGGCCAATGTGGCCCGCGCAATAGAAAGCGTCCACGCGGGTACCCGTGTGACCGATCCGCTGGCTGCGATCATCGCCTCGGTCCGGCACCTGGGGGCACGGCGGCTTGGGTTCGTCACACCCTACATTCCCGAAGTGTCCGAAGGGATGCGCGCCAGGCTGGAAGAGGCCGGTTGCGAGATTGCGGGCTTCGGCTCCTTTGAGGAAGGTAATGACCGGGTTGTGGCCCGGATCACTCAACCCTCCATCCTGGCTGCGATCGAAACAGTTGCTGCACAGGCGCCTTGCGATGCGGTTGTCGTGTCCTGCACCAATCTTCGGTGCCTTGACGTCACAGCTGCTGCCGAGAAACGGGTCGGCGTGCCGGTGGTGTCGAGCAATCTCGCCCTTGCCTGGCACATGCTGCGCCTGGCCGGTGTCAGGGATGCCCGCCCCGAAATCGGTCGGCTGTTCGCATAAGCGTGGAGCCGCAAGTGCGACAGAAGGAACACGTGCGAGCGCCACTCCGGTACGGATGAGGATTGCCGCCGGGTGAAGGGGGGTCGGTGCAGGCAAAGCGGATCGCATTGAAGCAGGCAGCGTGAGCCGGCAGCGTCGGCTTCAGGAGCCTGACGATGACTGCGAGACACGAGGCCGACCGTCTCGGGCGGACCCGAGTCGTCCCGGTTCCGGCACCGGTGTCGCGGTTCAGTTCGTGTTTGCGGACACAAACTGTTGTTGCAACTCTTGGCGTGATCTGGATGATCGTGGCCATGACGACCGGATAAACCGGTCCGCCGCGTCCACTCGCGGTGCAATCACAAAAACTGGGGAGACCAAGATGAATATGAAACACTTGATGCTTGCTGTCAGCGCGACGGCGCTGCTGGGGTCCGCTGCATCCGCCGAAACGCTGCGTTGGGCGCGTGCCGGCGATGCGCTGACGCTCGATCCGCATGCCCAGAACGAGGGCCCGACATCGGCGCTGGCGCATCAGATCATGGAGCCGCTGGTGATGCGCGACATGACCGGTGCGATGGTGCCCGCGCTGGCCACCGAATGGGGACCGTCCGAGGAAAACCCGAATGTCTGGGTCTTCAAGCTGCGCGAGGGCGTGACTTTCCACGATGGTGCGGAGTTCGACAGCGAAGATGTCGTGTTCTCGCTGAACCGCGCGATGACACCGGATTCCGACTACAAGGAGCTGCTGGCCTCGGTCAAAGAGGTCCGTGCGCCGGACAAGTACACGGTCGAGATCGAGACCGATGGTCCGAACCCGATCATGCCGAACAACCTGACCAACATGTTCATGATGGACAAGGGTTGGGCCGAGGCCAACAACGCGGTCAAGGTTCAGGACTATGAAGGCGGCGAGGATACCTTTGCGGCGAAGAACGCCAACGGCACAGGGCCGTACAGGCTCGTCAGCCGCGAGCCGGATGTGAAGACCGTGCTGGCGATCAACGAGAACTATTGGGGCAAGGATGAGTTCCCGATGGAAGTGACCGAGATCGTCTATACCCCGATCCAGAACGCGGCGACCCGCGTGGCGGCGCTGTTGTCGGGCGAGGTTGACTTCATCCAGGACGTTCCGGTGCAGGATCTGTCCCGTGTGGCGAACACCGAGGGGCTGGACGTGCGCACCGCACCGCAGAACCGGGTGATCTTTTTCGGCATGAACATGGGCGACGCGGACCTGGCGTCGGACAGTGTCGATGGGGCCAACCCGCTGGCGGATGTCCGCGTGCGCCGGGCCATGTCCATGGCGATCAACCGGGATGCGATCCAGCAGGTCGTCATGCGGGGTCAGTCGGCCCCGGCGGGCATGATCTCTCCGCCCTTCGTGAACGGCTGGGATGAGGCGATGGACAGCTCGTCCAAGACCGATGTCGAGGCGGCCAAGGCGCTGATGGCCGAGGCCGGGTATCCCGACGGGTTCTCGATCACGCTGAACTGCCCCAACGATCGCTACATCAACGACGAGGCAATCTGTCAGGCGGCGGTGGGCATGCTGGCCCAGATCGGGGTCACTGTGAATCTGGATGCCAAGCCCAAGGCGCAGCATTTCCCGCTGATCAACAACCTGGAAACCGATTTCTACATGCTGGGCTGGGGCGTTCCGACCTATGACTCGGAGTACATCTTCAACTTCCTGGTCCACACCAAGGGCGAAAAATACGGGTCGTGGAACGGCACCCGTTACAGCAACCCGGATCTGGACGCCAAGATCGTGGCGCTTGCCTCGGAAACCAACCTGCCGGAGCGTGACAAGCAGATCGCCGAAATCTGGCAGGTCGTGCAGGATGAACAGCTGTACATCCCGATCCACCACCAGGTGCTGAACTGGGGCATGAAGTCGAACATCGGCACGGTTGTCGCTCCGGACGACACGGCCAAGTTTAAGTATTTCACCCTGAACTAGGCAACCGTGGAAACTGCAGGGCAGGGCGCGGCAATCGCGCCCTGCCGCATTTTTTTGTCCGCGGCCCTTGCCGGGTCGCGACACGTCCGTCCAATCCGCTCGGGTTACGGCTTCGTGATCTCGTATCGGGATTTCCTTTACCAACCCACCAAAACCGAGAACACTGGCGGGACAGACAGGGAGTTATCGCCATGATCCTCAGGAGCAGCGCCATCGGTCTGGCCATGCTGGTCGCCGGCACCACGCAAGCCGCCGAATTCAAATGGGCTTCGACCACCGACCCGCAGACGATGGATCCCCACGCCGTGAATTCGGCTCCCGTTCTCGGATTTCTCAACAACGTGTACGAGGGGCTGGTCCGGCGCGGCAAGGACATGAGCGTCGAGCCGGCGCTGGCCGTCAGTTGGGAACCGATCGGAGATGGCGAGGGCTGGCGCTTTCACCTGCGCGAGGGCGTCACGTTCCACGACGGCAGCACATTTGATGCGCAGGATGTCCTGTTCAGCTATCGGCGCGCCTCGGACGCGGCCGCGGACACCCGCAGCTGGTTTGCTCCGGTCAGCGAGGTGAGGGTGGTTGACGAGCTTACGGTCGATTTCATGACTTCGGCGCCGAATCCGCTGTTTCCGTCTTCGATCGCGAACTGGATGATCATGGATCAGGGCTGGGCCGAGGCCAACGGCGCGGCGCTGCCGGACAAGGAAACCGGCAACCATGCGACGATCCACGCCAACGGGACCGGGGCGTTCAGGGTGACGGCGCGCGAGCCGGGTCTGCGAACCGTGCTTGAACCGTTCGAGGATTGGTGGGGAGAGCCCGAGCACAACCTGACCCGAGCCGAGTTCACTCCGATCCAGAACCCCGCCACCGCCGTGGCGGCGTTGTTGTCCGGGGATGTGGAAATGATCAACCCTGTGCCGATTCAGGACGTGGCGCGGTTGCAAGGCAACAGCGACGTTAAGGTGATTCAAGGCATTGAGGCGCGTGTGATCATGCTGGGATTCGATCACGAGGCGGAAGTGTTGAAATACACCGACGACGCCGGCAAACCCAACCCGTTTCGCGACGCGCGGGTGCGCCGGGCCATTGCCAAGGCGATCAATGTCGATGCGATCCTGGCCACCATCATGCGCGGAAATGCCGAGGCGGCCTCGCAGCTGGTCAGCCCGGCGATGAGCGGTTTTTCGGCGGCCAACTCCGAGCGTCCCGCCTTTGACGTCGAAGGCGCCAAGGCCCTCCTGGCCGAGGCCGGCTATGCCGACGGGTTCTCCTTTGGGCTCAAATGCCCCAACGACCGCTATCTGAACGACGAGGCCGTGTGTCAGGCCGTTGTCGGAATGCTGGCCCAGATCGGGATCACCGCCGAGCTCGATGCGATGCCGGTGCGCAACTATTGGCCCGAGCTGCGCGGGGACAACTATGACATGTACCTGCTGGGCTGGAGTCCGGGCACCTTCGATGCCGAGCACCCGGTGCGCTTCCTGGTGGCGACGCCCGACGAGGAACGGAAGCTGGGCAGCTGGAACTTCGGCGGTTTCTCCAATGCACGGATCGATGAACTCTTGCCCATGATCCAGTCGGAACTGGATCAGGCAAGACGGCAGGCGATGCTGGATGAGGTCGCGCAGATCCTTCAGGCCGAACAGGCCTATGTCCCGCTCTATGTCCAGCCGTTGGTCTGGGGCGCGCGCCGAAACATCGAGCTGACCCAGCGCCCGGACAATTTCTTTATCCTGCGGTGGGTCACGGTTGACTAGTTCATCGCACTCCAGGATCGGGACAGTCGGGCCTCGAACCTCGTTTGGCGGCGATATCTTGACCTTCCGATCAGGTCCGGCCTAGACAGGCCGCTCAACGGGGAAAACGAATGTTCGCATATATCGTCCGAAGGATGTTCCAGTCCGTGATCGTGCTGCTGGTCGTGGGTCTGGTCGCATTCTCCATGTTTCGGTTCGTCGGCGATCCGATCGACAACATGCTCGGTCAGGAACGTACGCAGGCCGATATCGACCGGCTGCGGACCGAGCTTGGTCTGGACCAGCCGTTTCCGGTGCAATACTTCAAATTCCTGCAGGGCGCCGTGCAGGGAAATTTTGGCGTATCCTACCGTCAGGGGCGTCCGGTCTCGACGATCATCGCGGAACGTGCGCCCGCCACGCTGGAACTGGCCTTTGTCTCGGGCGTTCTTGCCATCACCTTCGGAATCGCGCTGGGTGTCTTCACGGCGATCCGACGACAAGGCATCGCCGCCAATGTCATCATGACCGCCAGCCTGATCGGGGTGTCCCTGCCGACCTTCCTGATCGGAATATTGCTGATCTACATTTTTTCGGTCGAGCTGGACCTTCTCCCGAGTTTCGGGAGAGGGGAGACCGTCATGATCGGCAACTGGTCCACGGGCTTCCTGACGGCCTCGGGTCTCAAGGCGTTGATCCTTCCCGCGATCACCCTGGGTCTTTATCAGATGACCCTGATCATGCGATTGGTTCGCTCGGAGATGCTGGAAGTCTTGCGGGCCGACTACGTAAGGTTCGCGCGTGCCCGGGGGCTGTCGGACCGGGTGATCAACTTCCGCCACGCGTTGAAGAATACCCTGGTTCCGGTGATCACGATCACCGGGCTTCAACTCGGCTCGATCATCGCCTTCGCGATCATCACCGAAACGGTGTTCCAGTGGCCGGGCGTGGGGCTGCTGTTCATCAACGCGATCCAGTTCGTCGATATCCCCGTCATGGCCGCGTATCTGATGCTGATTTCGGTCATGTTCGTGACCATCAATCTGATCGTGGATCTGCTGTATTACGCCATTGACCCGCGCTTGCGGATCGACGCGAGGGCCACATGACCGATACCGCCGAAACGCCGCAAGTCACGGCCAAGTCGCGCCTGGCCAAGTTCTGGGACAGCGATTTCGCCTGGTCCTTCCGTCATTCGCCCGTGGCGGTCATCGCCTCGCTGGTCGTCACGATCCTCGTAATGTGCGCCATCTTCGCACCGCTGATCGCGCCCTACGACCCGTTCGATCCGGCCACGCTGAACCTGATGAACGGCTTCACGCCGCCGGGCACGCCCAACGCATTCACGCAGGAGACCTTCCTGCTGGGCACGGACGACCAGGGACGCGATGTTTTCTCGACGATCCTGTACGGGTTGCGGATCTCGCTGTTCGTCGGGGCCGCCGCGGTGCTGCTCGCCATGATCCTCGGAGTCATCCTGGGGCTGGTGGCCGCATATTTCGGGGGGTGGATCGAAACTCTGATCATGCGGATCGCCGACGTGCAGCTGACCTTTCCGGCCATTCTCGTCGCGATGCTGATCTTTGGCATCGCCAAGGGCGTGACGCCGCCGGAATACCGCGACGAGATGGCGATCTATGTGCTCATCATCGCCATCGCCCTGTCGGACTGGGTGCAGTTCGCACGGGTCGTGCGCGGTGCGGCGCTGGTGGAAAAGAACAAGGAATACGTGCAGGCCGCCCGGCTGATCGGGCGCGGCTCGATCCCGATCATGTTCCGCCACATCCTGCCCAATGTGCTCAGCCCGGTCCTGGTCATCGCCACGATCTCGCTGGCTCTGGCCATCATCGCCGAGGCGACGCTGAGTTTCCTAGGCGTCGGCGCACCTCCGACCCAACCGTCGCTGGGTACGCTGATCCGGATCGGGCAGGGATTCCTGTTCTCGGGGGAATGGTGGATCCTGTTCTTCCCGGCCTGCACGCTGCTGGCGCTGGCCCTGTCGGTCAACCTGCTGGGCGACTGGCTGCGCGATGCGCTGAATCCCAAGTTGCGGTGACGTAGATGAGCCTTCTGACGATCCAAGACCTCACCGTCGAATTCCCGACCCGCCGCAAGCTGTTCACGGCGGTGGATCATGCGAGCCTGTCGGTCGAACCCGGCGAAATCCACGGCCTGGTGGGCGAGTCCGGGGCCGGCAAGTCCACCATCGGCGCGGCGGTCATGGGGCTGCTGGAACGTCCCGGCCGGATCGCCAGCGGCGAAATCAGGCTGGGCGGTGAACAGATCAGCGGACTGGACGCCGAAGCGATGCGCGGACTGCGCGGCAAGAAGATCTCGATGATCTTTCAGGATCCCCTGACCTCGCTGAACCCGCTCTTCACCGTGCGCGAACAACTGACCGAGACCATTCTGGCCCATCTGGGCGGGTCCGAGGCCCAAGCCAATGCCCGCGCCCGTGACCTGATCGACCGGGTCGGCATCCCCGATCCGGACACCCGGCTGGACCAATATCCGCATCAGTTCTCGGGCGGCATGCGGCAGCGTGTGGTGATCGCGCTGGCACTGTGCACCGAGCCGGACGTGATCATCGCGGACGAACCGACAACGGCGCTGGACGTATCGGTTCAGGCGCAAATTCTGGACCTGATCAAGGAACTGGCCCGGGAACGGCAGGTCGGTGTCATTCTGATCACCCACGACATGGGCGTGATTGCAGACACGACCGACCGCGTGACCGTCATGTATGACGGAAAGGTGGTGGAAAGCGGTCCCACCGCTCAGGTCATGGGCCAGCCGCAGCACGAATACACCAAATCTCTGATTGCGGCCGTGCCACGGCCGACTCTCAAGCTGCGCAGGTTCCCCCAGATCAGTTACGGCGGCCGGGAAACGCGGTTCGCCATCGAGGACATGGCGCGGCACTGGCCCAAGGTGGACAACGACACGTCCGAGCCGATCTTCGAGATCCGCAACCTCACCAAGAAATTCCTGCAGCGCCGCGGCCTGCTGCCCTGGGACCGCACCTATTTCACCGCCGTGGACGATGTGAGTTTCGACATACGGGCGGGCGAGGTTTTCGGCGTCGTGGGCGAGTCCGGCTCCGGCAAATCCACGGTGGCGCGCATGATTGCCGGGCTGTACCCGGTCGACGGCGGCACGATCACCTTTGACGGGCAATTGGTCAGCGACCTGAGCGACAAGCCGGTTCTGGACGAATACCGCAAGAACATCCAGATGATCTTTCAGGATCCGTATTCGTCGCTGAACCCCCGGATGCGCGTCGATGAGATCGTCGCGGAACCGATCCGCCATCATCGCCTGATGGCAGGGTCCGAAATCAAGCGCCGCGTCGATGAGTTGCTGGATCAGGTCGGGCTGGGATCCGAGGCCGGGCTGAAGTATCCGCACGAGTTCTCGGGCGGGCAAAGGCAGAGGATCTCGATCGCCCGCGCGCTTGCCACGCAGCCACGTTTTCTGATCTGCGATGAACCCACCAGCGCGCTGGATGTCTCGATCCAGGCGCAGATCCTGAACATTCTCAAAGATCTGCAGGAGCATCTCGGCCTCACCATGCTGTTCATCAGCCACGACCTGCCGGTGGTGCGTCAGATGTGCGACAGGGTAGCGGTGATGAAGCAGGGCCGGATCGTCGAAATCCAGGACAC
Source organism: Ruegeria sp. BHSB196 (assembly GCF_059613135.1). Taxonomy (NCBI): domain Bacteria; kingdom Pseudomonadati; phylum Pseudomonadota; class Alphaproteobacteria; order Rhodobacterales; family Roseobacteraceae; genus Ruegeria; species Ruegeria sp. BHSB196. The sequence continues at coordinate 8,953 of NZ_JBXWRY010000036.1, read as the reverse complement.
GAACGACTTGTTCGCATCGCCCCGGACGGACTATGCGCGTGAGTTGCTGGAGCTCATGCCGAAACTCGATGACCTTTCGACCAACGGGCTCGGCTTGGAGGCGTGAAGGGCGTTTTCTTGCCGTCATGCTCAAATGGGCGTCCGGATGGGCGGCGCGCGACAATCCCCGGTCGGTGACGAACGGCGCTCATGTCCGCGAATGTGTCGCTTTGCCCGATCCTGGGAATGACCTCGGTGGTTCGATGTTTCCCGGCCAGCGTACAAACATTCGCGCCGGAACCCAGGTTTCGGACGCGCCGGCTTGATTCAACGCAAGGAAGTGCATCGGTTCCTCGGACAGACTCCGGTCCAGATGTCACAGACAGAGCGTCAGGTCATGAAGAAAACGACAAGCACAATTCTGGTCGCGGCGGCGTTGCTGCTCGCCGGGGCGGCCACGTACTTGTTCATCGCGGAAAACCACGAGGGGTTGCCAGCGGGATTCGTGCAGGGAAATGGCCGGATCGAGGCGGACCAGGTGGAAATCGCACCAACCGCCGCAGGACGGGTCATAGCGGTAGCGGCGGCGGAAGGCAGCCTTGTTGCCGCTGGCGATGTTCTGGTCGAGATGGACACCGACGAACTTTCGGCCGCGCTGGATCGGGCGAAAGCCGAAGTCGCCCTGGCCCGTCAGACCAAGGCCGAGGCCGAAGCCCTGGTCATCCAGCGTCAGAGCGAGCACCGCAGGGCCAAGCACGAACTCGACCGCGCCACGGCACTGCTGACCGGCGACAACATTTCGCAGACCGTCTTCGAGGATCGCGAAACCGCGTTTCAGGTCGCCGAAGCCATTTTGGGAGCGGCCAAGGCGCGGGTTGCAACCGCGGACAGCCGGATCGCGGCGGCCGAGGCCGAGGTTCGCCGGATCGCGGCGCAGATCGACGACAGCACGCTGGTTGCGCCGATTTCCGGGCGCGTCCTGTATCGACTGGCCGAGCCCGGCGAAGTCGTCGGAGCCGGCGAACCGATCCTCACCCTGCTCAGTCTCGAAGACGTGTACATGGATGTGTTCCTGCCCGCCGGCGAGGCGGGGCTCTTGCCGATCGGAGCCGAGGCGCGCATTGTGCTCGACGCCCTGCCTGAGTTCGCCATCCCCGCAACCGTCAGTTTCGTCTCGCCCGAGGCTCAGTTTACGCCGAAGCAGGTGGAAACCCTGAGCGAACGCGAGCAGCTGGTGTTTCGCGTTCGCGTTCGCATCCCCCAGGATCTTGTCGCGAGCCGGATCGAACACGTGAAGACCGGGCTTCGCGGCATTGCCGTGATCCGGCTGTCCCCCGAATCCGAATGGCCGGCCGATCTGCAGCGGCGCATTCCGCCGGAGTTGTTTGAATGAGCGCCACCGCCGCCGCGTCCGCGATCCGGGTGGAAGGCGTGACGCACCGGTATCGCAAGCATATCGCCCTGGACGGACTTTCGCTGGACTTGCCGGGCGGACAGCTTGTCGGCCTCATCGGGCCGGACGGGGTCGGCAAATCGACTCTTCTGGGTTTGGTCACGGGCGCCAAGAAAGTGCAGACCGGCACGGTCAATGTCCTGGGCGGTCCGATCGAGGATCCCGCGCATCGGCGTCGCATCTGCTCCGCAATTGCCTTCATGCCGCAGGGACTGGGCCGAAATCTCTATGCCGAACTGTCGGTGCGCGAGAACCTCGAATTCTTCTCGCGTCTGTTCGGTCAGGGCGAGGAGGAGCGCGATGTCCGAATAGCGGCGCTGTTGTCCGCAACCGGGCTGGCCCCGTTTTCCGATCGTCTGATGGGCAAGCTCTCGGGGGGTATGAAACAGAAGCTGGGGCTTTGTTGCGCGCTGATCCATGATCCGAAACTTCTGGTTCTGGACGAACCGACGACGGGGGTCGATCCCTTGTCGCGCCGTCAGTTCTGGGCATTGATCGACGCGATCAGGCAAGACAACCCGCGGCTTTCCATCGTGGTTTCCACGGCTTACATGGAGGAGGCCGAGCGTTTTGACTGGATCGTCGCAATGGATGCGGGGCGCGCGCTGTTTCAAGGCAGCCCGGCCGAATTGAAAGGCGAAGCCGAAGACCTCGAAACGGCGTACCGGCGGCTTCGGATGCAGGGCAGGGCGCCTGCAACTGCAGATGACATGCCGGTCCGGCACATCGACCCCGAACCGGTGATCGTCGCGCGTGGGCTGACGCGGCGGTTCGGAGATTTCGTTGCAGTCGATGGTGTCGATTTTTCCATCAAGCGCGGCGAAATCTTCGGCTTTCTCGGGTCGAATGGTTGCGGCAAATCGACGACCATGAAGATGCTGACGGGCCTTTTGCCCATAAGCTCCGGCGAGGCGTTTCTGTTCGGCCGGCCGGTTGACGCCAGAAACCGCGAATTGCGCCGCGAGATCGGCTATATGAGCCAGGCCTTCTCGCTCTACGGCGAGCTGACCGTCCGTCAGAACCTCGACCTTCATGCCCGTATCTTCGCGATCACCGACAAGGAGGCGCGCATCGCCGAACTGATGCAACGTTTCGGGTTGAACGCGCATCGCGATACGCTGGCCGCGGCGTTGCCGCTGGGCATCAAGCAACGCCTGTCTCTGGCCGTGGCGGTAATCCATCGCCCGCGCGTGCTCATTCTGGATGAACCCACCTCGGGCGTGGACCCCGAGGCACGCGATGCTTTCTGGGCCTTGCTGGTCGAGCTTTCTCGGGGCGAGGGCGTCACGATCTTCGTCTCCACCCACTTCATGGCCGAAGCGGAACGCTGCGACCGGGTCTCCTTCATGCATGCAGGGCGGGTTCTGGCCGAAGGAACGCCCGACGACCTGATCGCCGCCGAAGGGGCCAGCAGCCTGGAAGGCGCGTTCATCGCGGTGCTGGAAGCCGCCGACCCACCGGCGCGGGTGTCGGCTCCGAAAGTTCCCGATGACGCGAAGAATGTCGGGTCCGGCAGTGGCGTCGGACGCGCCCTGGCCTATGCGCGGCGCGAAGCGGTCGAGGTCTTGCGCGACCCGGTGCGGCTGGCCTTTGCCTTCCTGGGATCCGCACTCCTGATGCTGGTTTTCTGCTTTGGGATCACGCTGGATATCGAGGAACTGAATTTTGCGGTCGTTGACCTGTCGCAAGGTCCGGAAAGCCGCGCCTATGCTTCCGAGATTGAGGGGTCGCGATACTTCAAGAAAACCCCCGTGCTGTCGGACGCCGAAGAAGGCCGCCGCCTGCTGACTGCCGGCGATGTTTCGCTGGTCATCGAGTTGCCGCCCGATTTCGGGCGCGCGCTGCGTTCCGGCGAGCTGACCGAAGTGCTGGCCACCGTGGACGGCGCGATCCCCTTCAAGGGTGAAACGGTCGAAGGCTATGTCGCCGGCCTGCACCAGACGTTCATGAACGTGCAAGCCAGGGAAAACGGCGCGCGGGAAGTCGTGCTCGCCCGGATCGAGCCGCGCTTTCGTTACAACCAGAGCTTCGAAAGCATCGCTGCCATGGCCCCCGCCATGCCGGCGATCCTGCTCATCATGCTGCCGGCGGTTCTTGCCGCGGTCAGCGTGGCGCGCGAACGCGAGCTTGGCTCGGTCACAAATTTCTACGTGACGCCGACGACGCGGCTGGAATTCCTGGTCGGCAAGCAGATCCCATACATCGTGATCGCGTTCCTCAACTTCCTGCTGCTGGCCTGGATGACGGTTTATGTCTTCGGCGTTCCGCTGAAGGGCAATCCGCTGCCTCTTGCAATCGGTGCGTTTCTGTATGTCTGGGCGACCACGTCCTACGGGCTGTTGATCGCCACCATGACGTCAAGCCAGGTCGCGGCGACGTTCGCCACGGCGATTGCGTCGGTCGTGCCGACCATCCAGTTTTCCGGTCTGTTGCAACCCGTGTCGACGCTGGAAGGCGGCGCCCAGACGATCGGCTCGCTCTGGCCGTCCTCCTATTTTCTGCACCTGAACGTCGGCGCCTTCACCAAGGGTTTGAGTTGGGAGGCGCTTGGGCCCGACATCCTGGCGCTTGCCTGTTTCGGCCCGGTATTCACCGCGCTGGCGGTGCTTTTCCTTCGAGCGCAGGAGAAGTGAATGCAAAGGTTGCATTGTATCTTCTGGCTCGGTCTGAAAGAGATGATGAGCCTGCGCCGCGACTGGGTGATGATGGCGTTGCTGGTCTGGTCGTTCACCCTGTCGCCGGTGATGGAGGCGACGGGCGTCGCGAGTTCGGTCAACAATGCGTCGATCGCGTTTGCGGACGAGGACAACTCGCCGCTGTCCCGGTCGCTTGCGGCGGCGTTTTTCCCGCCGGAGTTCCAGCCCGTCGTCCAGATCGAGCCCGGGACCGGTGCCGCGCTGATGGATGCGGGACAGTTCCTGTTCGTCGTCGCCGTGCCGCCGGGTTTCGAAAAGGATCTACGCGCCGGTCGCAGCCCCGAGATTCAGGTGTTGATCGACGCGACCGCGATGGAACAGGCCGGGATAGGTGCAAATTACATCACCAACATCCTGAGCGCCGAGATCCGCCGGTTCGCCATTGGCGCGGATCTTGTGGATCCGCCGCCAGTCGATCTGGTGCTGCGCAGCGCCTTCAACCCGAACCGTGACACGGTGCGCTTCGCCGGCATCGTTGCGCTGATCGGCCAGATCATGTGGCTGACCACGATCCTCACCGGCGCCGCAATGATCCGCGAACGCGAGCACGGCACGATCGAGCACCTTCTGGCAATGCCGCTGACGCCCTTCGACATTGCGATGGCCAAGATCTGGGCGAATGCCGCGGTGGTCCTGGTCGCGGCGGCGCTGTCGTTGACTTTTGTGCTGCAGGGCTCGCTGGGGATCAGCATCGCGGGGTCCAAGGTTCTGTTCCTTTTTGGGACCGCGCTGTTTCTGTTCACCGCGACGGCGCTGGGGGTCTTTCTGGCAACCCTTGCCCGTTCGATGGCGCAGTTCGCTCTTTTGGTGATGCTGACGGTCTTGCCGATGCTGATGCTGTCGGGCGGCGAAACCCCGATCGAGGGTCAACCCGACTGGTTGCAGGTCGGAACGCTGATCCTGCCTTCCCGCCACTACATGTCGGCAAGCCAGGCCATCGTCTTCAAGGGGGCCGGGATTGAAACCGTGTGGCCGGAATTCGTCTGGATGGCTGTTCTTGGCACGGCGCTGCTGGCGACGAGTCTGATGCTCTTCCGACGGTCGGTTGCAGAGGATAGGTAGATCGCGCAACGGCTGCGATGGCAGGTGCCCCGAACGGGTTTTGCTGAACACCGCCCGGTCAATCGCGCCCCCTTCAATTCCGGCCGCGTCGACTTGGGTCGGTTCAAGTGTTACACTTCGAGCGCGGTCAGATCCTCGTGTGCGGTTTGAATCAAATCGCGGCGTTGCCTGTACCCGTCATCAAGCCTTCGAGTCGGGCGATGCGCGTATGGAATGCACCACGCACCGAAGCCCGGGTCGAGGGGATGGAGGTTGCCCGAAGGAAAAAGCCGATGAACCGGAAGCTCACGTGCGATCGCAAACCGCATGGGGAACTCTGGCACGGAATTGGGAGCCTTGTCCGGTGCGCCGGGACGGGGGTGTTCCTGATGACGTTGGCCTCGACCGGCGGACCTGCCGGCGCTTACGACTTTTGCCAAGGTATCGGCGAGGCACGCTATGAGGCGTTCGATGGATCGACCCGGCGCATCGGCGAGGAAATCGGGCACCTGGTGCGCTACGACGCGCCGATGGCGCATCTGGAGCAATCTCTGGCCGTTCTGTTCTTTACCGACGACAACTCGGACCAGGTTTTTCCCTACGCGACATTTGACGCGAACGGCCGCCGCGCGGTCATCTTTCCGGCCCGGTTCGCGCCATTGTCCTGCCGCCTTGCGACATCCATGTTCCTTGCCCATGACGAGGGATCGACCCCTGCCGTCTTTGGCGAAGCCGCGAACCGTGCGGTGGACTGCAAGGCGTCCGGCAAGGACTATGCCACTTGCCTCATCGGTTTTGCGGATGACCTCGAGCGCATGAATGCCGCGCGCTTTGACGCGCTGGATGACGGCGCCCGGCGGTTGGCGAATGCCATCGTGTTCGACGGTCTCGTGCAGATCGGGGCGCATGAGTTGGCGCATCACATCTATGATCATCACCGGGCGCTTCCGGACGGCACGATCACGCGGATCGACGCCGAGTTCGAGGCGGATTTCTATGCGATCAACTGGGCGCTGGAAACGAACCGGGCGTTTCAGAGCATTACCTACTTCTTCACGCCGCTTGGCATATTCGAAGAGGCGTATGATGTCGGTGAATACCATCACTATGAAAGCAGCACCTGCCGCTCGAAGAATGTAAGCGATGCGATCTCGGCGCTTGGCGCCTCGCCCCTCGTTTTGAGCGACATCATTTCCGGTGTCGGACGGTTCGACCGGAGCGACCTGCGCAACGTGTTCGATCAGCTTCGCGATCGCGCGTCGACTGCGCCGCCCGAAGATCAGGGGTGCGGACGCCTCAAGCAGCAAGTCCTGGCCGCGGCGCGCGCGGATCTGTTGCGGGTGGAACAGGTGATCGAAACGCACTGGACCCTGTTCGAAGCCGGTCCGTTCGACCCGCAAAAGCCGCGCCCGCCGCTTACTTCATCGCAAGCCCACGGCGCGTTTGGCGATCTGGTCGCAGCCTTGGAACAGACCAGCGAGCTTGATCTTCTCGTCGGAAAGCTGTTGTCGGATTTTCTCCAACGCGGGCTCCAGACAGACGGTTATTCGATTTCGAGTTCCGAGCGTGACCGTGCCATCGCCATGCTGCGCGAAAGGGGGTCCGGCCGGGCCTATGGCCGGTCGCTCACCGCCTTTGCGATCGCCGCTCTGAACGAACCCGGCGCGATCGATCGGCCGGAAGTCCATCGCCGGAACGCGGCGCTGTTCGCCGAGGCGGTTCGGCACAATCCGGACCTGACCGAGGCATGGGTCTGGCTGGCGATCGGCGCCATGCAGGATGGCGCCTGCGACGTCGCGCTGGATTTCGCGCGCAAATCGTATCACACGGCGAATCCGAACAGCCAATCGCGCGAGAACTCCAAAGAGATGGTGCAACTAATCGAGGCGCTTATCGAGTCCGACAGTCCGCGTTGTTGACTGCGTTCGGCATCAACAAGAGCCCCAACGTTCCGGGGTACGATGGCAAGTGTTCGGAAACGGCAGGGCAGAATCGGCGTCTCTGCGGTTCAATCCTCCTGCTCAGTCAAAAACATGCCCGTGCTGGTACTGCTCGTCCTGACCGGCAGCAGCGGTCAAGGCCGCGACGTTGTCCTTGGTGAAGAATCCGTCGTAGTGATGGCAGCGTTCGATGTACTCGGTGATCAGGAGCGTGTTCTTCGAGTGCTTCGAGAAAATCTGCTTGAGGTTCGGATCATCCTTGCACTCGCCCACCACATGCGCGAGGAAGGGAACCCCTTTGTCTTTCAGCGCGTTGACCACGAAATCCACGTTCTTTTCGCCGCCCGCATGATCGCCGTCCTGAATCTCGACCGCCATGTGATGCAGCCGCCGGCCGTAGTTGCGCACGAAATCCTCCGTAGGCATCGGCAGCTTGTCAAAGCTGTTCACGAAGGACGGGGTGTTGTTGGCGGTGAACACTTTTGCCGGAGATTTCTTGTCGTCATCCACATCCGGGCAGCGGTTCACATTGGTCGATGAGTTCATTTCCGTGATGTTGTAGGCGCCCCAGAAGTAATAGGGCACCATCGTCAGGAACTCCAGGATCGCGTCCTCGCGCTCGCCCGCCAGGATTCGGGTGGCCAAATGGTCGAGGCCCAGCATCAGGGCAGAGGTGCCTTCGGTCTCGCCGAACGCCGCCGCCTCGGCCAAGCGCGCCTCGTCGTCCGCCGTCAATGTGATCTTTTCCCCGAACCCGAGGCTGTCGGAATCGTTGAAATCCAGGGTCGAATAGCCGATGCGGTTGCAGGTGAAATCCGACGGCGTCGAGAACAGATAACCGTCCGCGGTATAAAACCCGTTCTCCGTGTCGCCCGGGTACTCGAAGCGGATATTCTGATCCTCCAGTACCTTGCGGGTCGAGGAGAGATCGCGCGAAGCAAAGATCTCACCCACATATCGCGTGTGTGGCAGCGGGCGCGCCAGCGGGTACATCCGGTTGATGCGCGAAATGAAGTCGTCGAACGTATCCGACAAGGGGGCCATGACGATCATCGCCGGATAGTCGGGATGCGAATGCAGCACATGCGTCCGATGGGTCGGGCCCAGGTACCCGGCCGTGTGCCGATAAGGCGTCATCACGTACAGCTCGACCAGCGTATCCATGACCTTGCCCGGTTCGACCTGAATGACGACGGCGCGCATTTGCCCCACCAGATCGGTCAGGCCGGAGCCATGGCGCCGTTCGTAGATGCGGGGCAGATACTCGGTGAAGAATCCGGAGTTCTTCTTGTCTCCGCGCGGTTCGTAATTCGCGTAGTCAAAGGCCATGCCGCTCTCCTGCACCATCGTTCACGTCCAGAGAACGCGCTGCACCCGCCCGCGTCAAGTTTTGTGGTCTGAATGGCTCGATTTCTGCTTTGAGACTGCCGGTGGGCACCGAATGCGGCAAGCAAGGGGGCTTTGGTAGCCCGGACCGCCAAAGCGATGCAGTCGCACAAGGCTACAGTAATCGGTTCGGTTCATGTCGTGGGTTGGTTCCCGCCCCGGGCATGAGCCTTCCAGCTTCTCCAGGCGTGCCGTACCGAACAGTCCGACATGGGCACCAGCCACCGAAACAGTCCCGGGTCACGCCATGCCGCTTGCGGGCCGCGGGCCGAAAGGAAGCCTCGTCGGGCTCCGATCCGGTCGGGAACGCAAAGCGCAACCGCGATTCAGGCTGAAATCCGCCACTTGGCGCGGTCTGGACCTCCGCGGTTTTGTTTCGCCCCATTTTTGACATTATCGGTGGAAAAAAATGGCGCGCGAATGGAGGCGAGCGATGTCACAGGCCAACACACTAGAGC
>NZ_JBXWRY010000035.1:0-39184 GCF_059613135.1 Ruegeria sp. BHSB196 | reverse complement strand
CTACGGCGTTCGCTCAAGCTCAGTTGCGTGTAAACGGCTCCCATGCCATGATCTCCTATTAGATAACCCATTGGTTTCTAATAGGAGTCGCACTTCAGGGTAGCGCGCTCCTGAGCGGCGCGGGTCGCCGTGTAATCGGTATTATGGTAAAAACATACGCAAGCGACCAGTGACGCGACGTTTGTGACTCTCCCTGATTTTGGGCGTTGGCGATCGGACCTTCGCCCCATAGGCTCGTCGAAACCGATGAGCGCGCATGACATCTGATGAAACGGAAGAGAAATGGACCTGACTGACAAGATCGTGGTTGTCACGGGTGCTGCCGGCGGGATTGGCAAGGGATTGGCCGAAAGGTTTGCCGCGGAAGGCGCGCAGACCGTGATCTGTGCGGATGTGGATTTTGCCGGAGCGCAACGGGTGGCTGATAGGATTGGCGGCGTCGCCATCCGGTGCAATGTCGGGCGAGAAGCGGATATCCAAAGACTGATCGACAGCGTCGAGGAACGTATCGGTCCGATTGACCTGTTTTGCTCGAACGCCGGAATACTCACGCTTGGCGGCATCGACGTTCCGGACGCCGATTGGCAAAAGATATGGGAAATCAATGTTATGTCCCATGTCTGGGCCGCGCGTCACATGGTGCCGCGCATGGTCGCGCGCGGCGGCGGATATCTTTTGAACACATCCTCGGCCGCGGGCCTGCTGAACCAGCCCGGCGCCGCGCCCTATGGGGTGACAAAGCACGCTGCAGTGGGCCTTGCCGAGTGGTTGGCGATCACCTACGGCGATCAGGGTATCGGTGTCTCGGTGCTGTGCCCGCAAGCGGTGCGATCCGAAATGACGCGCGGACATGAAAACTCGGTCGCGGCGATCGACGGCATGCTGGAGCCGGATCAGGTCGCGGAAGCCTGTATCGATGCCATTCGAGAAAACCGTTTCCTGGTGCTGCCGCACCCGCAAGTGCTGGACTACATCCGGCTCAAGGCCGAAGACTATGACCGGTGGATCGGAGGGATGCGTAAGCTAAATCGGCAGTTTAGCCAGCAAAATTAAAGTCGTTCTCGGGCTTTCCGCATCAACCCTTCCTGCGCGACCGACGCCACTAGGCTGCCCTCCCGCGTATAGATCGAACCACGGTTGAAGCTTCTGCCCTGCCCCGTCCAGGGCGCGTCCATCGTGTAAAGATGCCAGTTTTCGAAGTGCACCGGTGCGTGAAACCACATGGCATGATCCAGGCTGGCGCCGTTCACTTCGCGCGTGAACCAGCTGAGTCCGTGCGGTCTGAGACCGGAACTGAGCAAGGCCATGTCCGAGGCGTAGGCCAACAGCAGATGCTGCGTCACCGGGTCGGCGCCCGCGGCAGCCTGCATTCGGAACCACAGATGGTTGCGATCATCCTGCGGTTCGGGCTCGAACAGATCCAACGGATCGACCTCGCGTACCTCGATCGGCCTTTCACGCATGAATTCTCGGCGGTATTTCTCGGGGATTCGATCAAGGTACCTCTGCCGCAACGCATTTCGGCTTGGGCAGGCTTCAGGCTCACTCACCTGGGGCATGGGATGCTGATGGTCCCATCCGTCATCCTGAACGTGGAACGATGCCGACATGTTCAGGATCTGCTTTCCGTTCTGGATCGCCACGACCCGTCGCGTGGTGAAGGAACCGCCGTCGCGCGCGCGATCCACCTGGTAGACGACCGGCATGCCGGGGTCGCCGGGGCGGATGAAATAGGCGTGCAGGGAATGGCACAGCCGGTTTTCGACCGTGCGGTAGGCGGCGGACAGTGCTTGCGCGACGACCTGACCACCATAGATCCGGGTCGGCGTTTCACCGCCCGATCCGGTTCCCCGAAACAGATCGACTTCGAGCCTTTCCAGGTCAAGCAGATCGAGAAGGATTTGTTCCGCGTCGGTCATGGCTGCCGTCCCAGTTGTCTCTTTGCCGTCGCAGATCAACGGCCTTGCAGACCCGTATCATCCCTTCCGCAAGGACTTCCAGCTTGATCCGAGCTATGATCCGCAAAGATGCGGCCACACCGGCGCGGGTCTGCCGTCATTCGATCAAGGCGCCATGGATCAGCGCCTTGAGTTCGGCGCGGGAGGGATAGGAACTCGACGGCGAGAGCTGTGTGAAGAAGACGACGGACAACGCGTTGATCCGGTCCACCCAGAAAAACGTGGAGGCCATGCCTCCCCAGCTGAAATCGCCTTTCGAGCCCGGAATGCCCGAGCGGGCCGCGTCCAGCACGACGCCACCGCCAATACCGAATCCCATTCCTTCCATCGGTTGCTCGGCAAAGCTCTGGGGGCCCATGGAGGCGATATCGCCCGGCAGGTGGTTCTGCATCATGAAGTCGAGCGTGCGGGGGCTGAGGAGCCGGCTGCCATTGGCTTCGCCACCGCGGCGCAGCATCTCGGCAAAGCGCCGGTAGTCGTCAATGGTTCCGACCAGTCCGCCGCCGCCGGAAAACAGTGTTGTCGCCTCAAACGGCGATTTTCCGGCTTCGTCCACGAGCCTGAGCGTGTCCGCCCCGCTCTTGGCTGCGTTCAGTGCCATCGCATCGCCGGCCAAGGGCGTATAGAGTGACGCGAACCGGTCCCCTGCCCCGTCCGGCACACGAAAGGCCGTTTCCGTCATCCCGAGCGGTTCAAAGATTTCCTCTGCAAAGAACCGGTCCAGCGGCTTGCCGGCAACGATTTCGACCACTCGCCCCAGCACGTCGATCGAAACCGAGTATTCCCATCTGCGCCCCGGCTGGAATGCCAGCGGCAGGTCGGCCACAAGCTCCACCATGTCGGCCAGTTCGCCCTGATTGGGCTTGAACATCAGCTCCTGCGCATCCATCGCTTCGGGCAGAAGCCCGGGATTGAACGGATAGCTCAGACCGCTGGTATGGGTCAGCAGGTGATGCAAGGTCGGTACGGGCGCGGGCTCGACCTGGTCCAGGCGTTGCGCCCCGGGAACCAGCGCCTGCATATGCGTGAAGGCGGGGATGAATTCGGATACCGGGGCGGCGAGTGGAAAATGTCCGCGCTCGGCCAGCATCATGATCGCGACCGAAGTGACGGGTTTCGTCATCGAATAGATGCGCGCCAAGGTATCGCGTTGAAATGGAAGATTCTTTTCGACACTGCGCAGGCCGCAGGCCTGAAAATAGACCTCCTCGCCACCGCGGCTGATCAGAATCGCGCAGCCGGGATACTTTCTTTCGTCCACATAGCGTTGCATCCATGTGCCGATCCGCTTCAACCGGTTCTGGTCGAACCCGTGGTTCACGGCTGGTTTCATGCCGCTGCCCTCCCTGCGCGTGGTCGCACAAGTTTCCTTCGGTACGCGCAGCGAGTGAAGTACGTAGGAATACGCACTATCCGATCATGCGCTTCATGGCGGCACGGGTTTCATGATTGAACCAGCCGCCGGCAGGCGCGTTGGCGCCATTGAGCATCTGGTGCTTGATCAGTTCGATCGTGCCCTGGCGGATCTGGCGTTTGACCGAAGCATAGGTTTTCGGCGGCAGTTCGGCCATTTCCCGCGCTTCCTGAATCGCGCGCGGCAAGGTGTCGGCGTCGATCACATCGACGACTCCACAACGATGCGCAGTTTCGGCATCCATCGGCCGCCCGGTCAGCATCAGACGCCGGAGCGTGTTCGGATCGAGCGTGGCGCGCGCGATCCCCAACGGCCCGACCGGAAAATCCGCGCCCACGCGGACTTCGGCAAGGCCGAATTTGGCTTGGGGCGCGGCGACACGGAAATCCGAGGCGAGCACAAAGAAAAGCCCGCCTGCAATTGCCGCACCGTTCACGGCGCAAATCGTGGGTTTGGGACATTCGAACAGTGAAAGAAAGCCGATGTTCAACCCCTTCACGATGTCATGCTGTTCCTCGATGCCGAAGTTTTGCGCCTCCTTCAGGTCAAGACCTGCCGAGAACACCTTGAACGGGCTGGACAAAACCACAGCCCGAACTGAAGGATCGCGCCCCAGCGCCATGATCTCGGCGGCAAAGCTCACCAGAAATTCGGCGCTGAGCGCATTGACCGGCGCCCGGTTCAGACCCAATTCCGTAACCCCATCGCCGTGATCGTTTCTGACGAGCATCATCGACATCGGTTTACCTCCCCCAAGAAGCTTTTCTCTGGTTCACGGCGCCAGGCTCAGCACCCGCGCCGCGTCGGCCAGTTGATCGGCATAGTCCTTCTCCAACTGTTCGGTCGAGACGTGAAAGCTGGGCCCGCCGACATTCAGGCCAAAGATGCGGCCGCCGAGCGCCCGGACCGGGACCGAGATGGCGTTCACATCGCGCCGCCACAACCCGTATCCCGTGCAGTAGCCGCGCTGCCGGAACTCGGTATCGGCGTCGGCGATGATGGCCTGCAAGCGCGCGCGCGTTTCCCCAAGATCGTCGATGGCCGCCTGAACCGCCGCCTCTCGCGCCGCTGGCGGCATTCCGACCAGTATGGACCGGCCGATGGCCGAGGAGAACAAGGGCAGGCGCGACCCGACATGCATGGTCAATGCCACATCCTCGCGGGAGCGGTGCACGGCCACATAGACGACTTCGGCCCGGTGCGCCTCGCCCAAGGCTGCGGTGATGTACGAGTTGGGCCCGTTTCGCAATCCGCGCAGGATTTCACTGGCGCGGTCGCAGATATCCATCCCCGCCAGCACACCGAAACCGAGGTGCAGGACGCCGACGCCCAAGCGATATCCTCCGGTCTCCTGCGGGACCAGATAGCCAAGCTGGCACAGCGTATGCGTCAACCGCGATACGGTCGGCTTGGGCAGCCCCGTCCGATCCGCGAAATCATGGTTTGTCAGCGACGTCTCTCCCGCCTGGAAACACCGCAGGATGTCCAGCCCGCGCGCCAATGCGGTCACAAAGTTCCTGTCCTTGCCGTCGCGCTCCAGGCCGTCCAATTCCGGTCCTCCCTCAGGGTTTGCGGCCCAATGCGGCAAGGCCGTACTGGGCAAAGACGGGCACGTACTGGCCCAGCCGCTTGGCGCGTTCCGGGTTGGAGGCGTTTCCGTCGAGTGCGCGTTTGTAGACACCTTGAATGATCCCGGCCATCCGGAAGAAGTTGAACGCCAGATAGAATCCGAAATGGTCTATTCCGTCCAGTCCCCGGCGGTCGCAATAGCGCGTGACGAACTCATGATCCGAAGGCAGGCCGAGCGCGGCGCGGTCGATGCCGGCCAGACCCCGCCCCTCCTTGCCCGGCGGCATCTGCCACTGCATGATCACCGCTGCCAGATCGGCATAGGGATGGCCGATGGTCGAAAGCTCCCAGTCGAGAACGCCTAGACACCGCGTGCCGTTCTTTTCGAATATCATGTTGTCGATGCGATAGTCGCCATGCACCAGCGTCCGCTGCCCGTCATCGGCGGGCAGTTCCTGCTGCAAGGCTTCGATCAGCGCATCCATATGAGGAATGACCTCGGTTTCCGAGGCTTTGTACTGTTTCGTCCAGCGGCCGATCTGTCGTTCGAAATAGTTGCCCGGCGGGCCATAATCGGAAAGCCCGACCGCATCCACATCCACCATGTGCAACTCGGCCAGTACCCGGTTCATTTCGTCGAGCACCGCCGAACGGGTCGCATTGGTCGCACCTTCCATGGTCGGCTCAAAGAAGTTGCGGCCATCCAGGTGCTCCATCACGTAGAAGACCGACCCGATGACCGAGTCGTCCTCGCATAGCAGATACATCTCGGGCACCGGCACTTTGGTGCCCGCCAGCGCCTTTTGGACACGGTACTCCCGATCCACCGCGTGCGCCGATTTCAGAAGCACGCCGGGCGGCTTGCGCCGGAGGACGTAATTGCGCCCCGGTGTTTCGAGCAGAAAAGTGGGATTGGACTGCCCGACCGCAAACTTCTTGGCCGTCAGCGGCCCGTCATAGCCGTCCAGGTGTTCGCGCAGATAGGCGTCCACGGCCTTGAGATCGAGGGTTTGTGTGTCATCGTTCATGACCGGTCCTCAACTGTAAGTCAGCATTTCGGCGTTTCCGCGCAGGGCGAAATGTGGCGTCGCATTGAATTCATGCAGGAAAAAGGCGCGCGGCGTAAAGATGAACCGCGTCATGGAGGTGTTCTTGACCTGAAGGTTCAGCGCGATCATCTGCTCGGGGCCGGCGCCCAGGCAACTTGACACCAACTGACCGATGGCGCCGCCGGAACTGATCACGAGAACGCGCGGCGCGCCGGTTTCTATCGCAGATGCCCTTGCCGCTTCGACACGGTCGCTGAAAGCGTCCCAGCTTTCCTTGGCACCTGCGATACCCCCGTCCTGCCAATCCCTCAGCGTTTCGCGCAGCGCGCGGAAATGGGTCTTTCTGTCGTTTCGCACCGGATCGGGGATGGTTCCGCCGAACCGGGTTTTCAGCAGATCATGAAAATCGTACTCGTTCCATCCCTCGTGCTCTTCAGGCGGTTCCGAAAAGCCCATGGCGCGCAGGGTCGCCTTCTGGCGTTCCAGCGTGCCGGTGATCACGCGGTCAGGTTTCCAGCCCATGTCGTGCAGGGTCTGCCCCAGAAGCCTCGACTGCTCGTGCCCGAGCGGGCTCAGCCGGTCATAGTCATCCGACCCGAACGAGGCCTGCGCGTGCCGGATGACCAGGAGTTCCGCCATCGTCTAGCCCGGGAATTCCGACGCGAGGCGCGCGCCGGCGGCCCGATACTCGCGGTCGATCCGGTCCACGAGATCCCCGGCCGCGACGATTTCGGTCACGTTGCCGATGCCCTGGCCCGACCCCCAGATCTCTTTCCAGGCTTTCGGTTTCGATGATCCCTCGGCAAAGTTCATCGTCGATGCATCCGCGGATGGCAGGTTGTCCGGGTCCATGCCGGCGCGGATCACCGATTGCTTCAGATAGTTCCCGTGGACGCCCGTGAACAATGACGAATAGACGATGTCCTCAGCTCCGCCGTCCACGATCATCTGTTTGTATGCCGTCTGCGCATTGGCCTCGTGCGTTGCGATGAAGGGAGAGCCGACATATCCGAAATCAGCGCCCATCGCCCGCGCCGCCAACAGCGACTCGCCGCAGGCGATGGCGCCAGACAGCGCAAGCGGGCCGTCGAACCATGACCGGATCTCGCGGATCAGCGCCATCGGTGATTGCTGGCCGGCATGGCCCCCTGCCCCGGCCGCCACAGCGATCAGCCCGTCCGCGCCCTTTTCGATCGCCTTTCGGGCGAAAGTACTGTTGATGATGTCGTGCAGAACCACCCCGCCGCAACTGTGGGCCGCTTCGTTGACTTCGACCCGCGCACCGAGCGACGTGATCCAGACCGGAACCTTCCACCTTGCGCATATGTCCAGATCCCGTTCCAGCCGCGCGTTCGAGCGGTGGACGATCTGGTTGACGGCAAATGGCGCGGCCGGTTTGTCGGGGTTCTGCTGGTTGTGCCGGTCCAGCTCTTCGGTGATCTGCCTGAGCCAGGTTTCGAGCAACGGCGGCTCTCCGTCAGCTTCGCGGGCATTGAGCGCCGGAAAGGCTCCGATGATGCCCGCCTTGCACTGCGCGATCACCAGTTCCGGCACGGAGATGATGAACAGGGGCGCACCGATCATCGGCAATCGCAACCCACGCAACTGCCGTGGCAGGTGGTCTTCCTCCCGTTTCCAGGCCATGTCCTTCATGATTGAACCTTCCCGATCCGCGCCTTCGGCGCGGTTTGTCATTGCAAGGCTTTCTCGAATATGTTGCCGGCCGACATCACGTTGATGCCACCGGATACGGGAATGACGGCGCCGGTCACATAGGCGCCGCCGCGCCCGCACAGGAACAACATGCAGCCGGCGATATCCTCGTCGCGCCCAACCCGCTTCAAGGGCACATCGCCGCCGACCTTTTCGCGTTTGCCCGCATCGGCGGTGGCAAACGCGGTCATCCGCGACACGAACGGTCCCGGTGCCAGCGCGTTGACCGTGATCGCGTAGGGCGCAAGCTCCTTGGCCATGATCTTGGTCAGATGGAGTACCGCGGCCTTCGAGGCGGAGTAACTGTAGGCGCCGTCCCCCATCGGAACCTCGCCCATGACCGACCCCACATTGACGATGCGGGCGGGATCATCGGCCGAACCCGATTTCATCAACAGAGGCAGCAGCTTCTGGGTCAGGTCGAACACGCCGGCGACATTGACCGACATGACCTTCTCCCAGGCTTCATACGGGAATTGCCCCAATGGCGCGCCCCAAGTGACGCCAGCATTGTTCATAAGAATATCAAGAGTTTCCGTCCTGTTCTTGACGGCTTCGGCAAGCGCCGCGACCCCGTCCTTCGTGCCGATGTCGCCAGCGAACCCTTCGGCCGTGCCAGGCGCGTCCAGAGCGTTGAGCTCGGCCGCCACGGCTTCGCAGGCGTCGCCCTTGCGCGAGGCGATCAGAACCCGTGCCCCGGCCCACACCAGCGCCTCGGCGGCCATGCGGCCTATGCCCGTTGCGCCGCCGGTAACCAGCGCCGTCTTGCCCTTCAATGAAAAAAAAGTGTCCGGTGTCATCCTTGCCTCTCAAAACCCGCGAAGTTGCGCCACGACATTCGCGTGATATCCATAGTCGCCCAGCCATTCCGCGGCGACACGGGCGCGTTTCATATAGAACCCCATGTCAAATGCGTCCGTCATCCCAATGCCGCCGTGCATCTGGATTCCCTCCTGAACCGCAAGCTGGGCCGTATCGGTTGCACGAGCCTTTGCCAAGGATACCGCCAGCGTCGCGTTGTGCGGATCCTCGTCCAGCTTGCGTCCCGCGTTCAGGATGGCCGAGGCCGTCACTTCGCATTCGCACCAGAGCCGTGCGGCACGGTGTTGCAACGCCTGAAACGATCCGATGGGCACCCCGAATTGCTGGCGGTTCCTGAGGTATTCCACGGTCATTCCAAATGCACCCGAGGCGAGGCCCGCCATTTCCGCCGCCAGCGCTGCCTGCCCGGCTTCGAGCGCGGGCTTCAGAACCGTCATGGCCTCGTCGACCGGACCCACGACATCCTCACCCGTCGCCTGGACATCGTCGAAACGCAGCCGCGCAGCATCGCGGCTGTCGATCATCGCCATGTCGTGGCGCGTGATGCCGGACCGGTCCGCCGGCAGATCGAACAGCGTCAGGCCATCGCCCGTGCGGGCAAGCACAAGCAGCCGATCCGCCGCGCTTCCGTCGACGACGAAACGTTTCTCGCCGGACAGGCGAAACCCGTTGCCTTCGGGGCGCGCATGAAGCCGCGTCGACTCCGGATTGAACTTGCTGCTCTCGTCAATCGCGAGAGCATAGATGGTTTCACCCGAAGCGATCCGTTCCAGCGCCTGCATTGCCCGGTCATCGGCCACCTGCCGCAACGCCGTCGCGGCGATGACGGATGTCGAGATGAAAGGCGCGGTCACCAGCGTCCTGCCCATTTCCTCGGCCAGCACGCAGGCGGCCGAAAACCCCATGTCGGCGCCGCCCGCCCGTTCGGGCACCAGTACGCCGGTCCAACCCATTCGGGCCATTTCGGCCCAAAGCGCGGCGTCCTGCGACTTGCCCGCATCCCGCATTTCCCGCAGGTGGGCAACCGGCGCAGCCTGGTCCAGGAAGCCGCGGGCGCTGTCGGCAAGCAATGTCTCTTCCTCGGTTCTCACAAGCTTTGCCATTGTCTCTACCCGGGCAGGCCAAGAACGCGCTTTGCGATGATCGACAGCATCACCTCGGATGTTCCGCCCTCGATCGAATTGGCCTTGGTCCTGAGCCAATTGGGCGCGCGTCCGTCGTTCCAGTCCAGCGCGTCCGACCCGCCCGCTGCCATGACCAGTTCCAACCTGCGCTTGTTGAGTTCGGTGCCCATGTATTTCAACATGGCCGAGGCATCCCCTGCCCCAGTTCCGGCCTCGACCTGATCCTTGTAGCGTTCAAGCGTGAGATCGACCGCAAGACCGTCGATCTCGGTGCGCATGGCTTCGGCGCGCAGGATCGGATCGGTTGCACCGGTTTCGCTGTCGGCGACCACGGCGCCAAGCGCCCGGCCCGATCCCATCGTACCGCCGGCGGCCGAGATCATCTGACGTTCGTGCGTCAGCAGGTATTTGGCGACATCCCAACCCCGGTTGACCTCGCCGACGACCTGATCCTTGGGCACCTTCACGTTGTCGAAGAAAGTTTCGCAAAACGGGGATGCGCCGGAAATCAGGCGGATGGGACGAGTCGAAACGCCCTCGCTCTGCATGTCGATGAGAAGAAATGAGATTCCCTTGTGTTTCGGCGCATCCCGATCGGTGCGCACCAACGCGAATATCCAGTCGGCGCGGTCGGCATAAGAGGTCCAGATCTTTTGCCCGTTGACCAGCCAGTGATCGCCCATGTCCTCGCAACGGGTCTGGAGGCTGGCAAGGTCGGATCCCGCGCCCGGTTCGGAGTATCCCTGACACCAACGGATTTCGCCCCGTGCAATGGGCGGAAGATAGCGCAGCTTCTGATCGTGCGTCCCGAATTGCAGCAGGGCCGGGCCCAGCATCCAGATGCCGAAGCTTTGCAGCGGATAACGCGCGTTCAGGCGACGCATTTCCTCGTGAAAGATCTTCTCCTGCTCTCGGGTCAACCCCGCGCCACCGTATTCGACGGGCCAGGTGGGAACCGTGTAACCCTTTGTGACGCAGCGTTTCAGCCAGGTTTCCTGCGCCTCTGACGCAAAGTTCCAGTTCTTTCCGCCCCAACAGATGTTAGCCTCCTCGTTGCGGCCGTCGCGCATGTCCTGCGGGCAGTTCCGATCGAACCAGTCGCGCAGCTCGGTCCTGAAATCCGCGAGATCCCTTGCCTCCATACGCCTGACTCCTCCCCAGAGCGCACATGTTCCGCATAGCAGAATTGCATTTCGAAATCATGTTGACAACCGCCAGATCGCCTCGAAGACTTAACGTCAAAGCGACGGCACAGCAGGGAGTTTGAACCAGATGCGCGCACTTCTCAGCACTGCCCCGGGCGGTCCGGAGACACTGGAACTGACGGACCTGCCCGACCCGGAGCCAAAAAAAGGCGAGATCCTGGTTCGCGTGCGGGCCGCGGGCGTGAATTATCCGGACACGCTGATGATCCGCGACCTCTATCAGATGAAACCGCCCCGTCCCTTTGCCCCCGGCGGTGAAATCGCCGGTGACGTGGTGGCCGTGGGCGACGGGGTATCGGACTTTGCGCAGGGAGACCGCGTGTTGGCGCTGACCGGACATGGCGGCTTTGCCACGCATCTGGCCGTCAAGGCCGCAACCGCGATCAAAATTCCCGATGCCATGCCGTATGACGATGCCGCCTGTTTCGTTTTCACCTACGGAACGTCGCACCACGCGCTCAAGGATCGTGCCGCGCTGCAACCCGGCGAGACTCTGCTGGTCCTTGGCGCCGCAGGTGGTGTCGGGGTGGCCGCCATCGAATTGGGCAAGGCTGCGGGCGCGCGCGTCATCGCCGCAGTGTCGTCCGAGGAAAAGGCCGCGTTCTGCCGCGACATCGGTGCGGATGCAACCCTTGTCTATCCCCGGGAACTGGACCGGGACGCGCAAAAGGCTCTGTCCGCGGAAATCAAGAGGCTTGCGGGCGGCGACGGCGTGGATGTCGTCTATGATGCCGTCGGCGGCGACTATGCCGAACCGGCCATGCGCGCGATGGCGTGGAAGGGGCGCTATCTCGTCGTCGGCTTTCCCGCGGGCATTCCCAAGATCGCGCTGAACCTCACCCTGCTCAAGGGATGCCAGATCGTCGGTGTGTTCTGGGGCGCATCCGTGTTTCGCGAACCGGACGGCCATGCGCAGAACATGCGCGACCTCTTCCGCCTCTATTCGGAGGGCAGGATCAAACCCCGCATCAGCGCGCGCTTCCCGCTGGATCGCGCGGCCGAGGCGTTGGAACAGATGCAGAACCGCAAGGTACTGGGCAAGGTCGTGATCGTGATGGACTGAGCGTCAGCCCAGATGTGCGCAGTCGTTGAACCCCAACACGGTCATACTGTCTCCCCGCACGACCACGCGACTGATCGACCCGTTGGCGACATGCAGAAAGGCAAACGGGTCCGCCCGGCTGGCCAGGGCGACGGCCGCACCGATGACCGCGCTGTGCGTGAATATGGCCACGCGGCCGTTGCGGTGCCGGCCTGCGATACGCGACAATGCCTGATGGACACGCGTTTGCAGACTTGCCGTGGTTTCCGCGCCGGGTATTTCGCCCCACTCCTGAGTCTGCCAGACGCGTCGGATGATCGGGTCGTTTTGGGCGGCGCGAATGCGGTATTCCCCGCCTTCCCACTGGCCCAGAAACACCTCGCGAAGCTCAGGTTCGACGATCGGCGTGAGCCGCTGATGCCGCGCCAGCGGTTCCGCCGTCTGGACGGTGCGCTGCAATGTGGTCACATAGATCGCCGCCAGCGGTTCGGTCTTCAGCCGTTCCGCGATGGCGTGTGCCTGCGCCTTGCCGTTGGGGTGCAAGGCCGGATCGCCATGCCCATCGACCAATGGAAAACTCTGACCTGCCCGCGCCGGCTGGCTTTCACCATGCCGTATCAGCAACAGGTCGGCAGACCCGTCGGGAGGCGTGTATCTGTGCTGGCGGAATTCCCGGCTCACCAACTCTCTCCTTCTTCTGACTGCCGGCATCCTGCAGCGGTGCGCGGCGGATTTGCAAACACTGACCCAAAGCTCGCGGAAAGGACCACATGATGCCGGCACTGGACGAGGCTTTTGTGGCTGAGCGCAACAGGATCGGGGCGGAAATCGGCGTGTCGAACTGGATCGCCGTGTCTCAGGACATGATCGACACCTTTGCCACGCTTACTTTCGATGACCAGTGGATTCACACCGATCCCGAGCGCGCGGCGCGGGAGACGCCCTTTGGCGGATCCATCGCGCATGGTTTTCTCACGTTGTCGCTGGCCAGCCGGTTTGCCTATGACTGCATCGATTCGCCGCCGGGCCAGATCATGGGGCTGAATTACGGCTTCGACCGGTTGCGCTTTCTTTCGCCTGTGGCGGCCGGGTCACGTTTGCGCGGCCGCTTCGTTTTGCGAGACGTGAAAAAACGCTCGGAAACCGAGCTGTTGCGGGCACATGACCTCACCATCGAAATCGAAGCCCAAACGACCCCGGCACTGGCCGCGCGATGGCTAGGTTTGAGCATCTTTTTGACATGATGATGTGAGACAAGACTCCAAATTCTCGCAAGCCTTGCACAAGGTTGGCAAAGCGTTGCCGAGGTCGAGCGGAGCAAAATGACGCATCGGTGGACAGTGATACGGGGACTCCTGTATGAGGATGCCTATGGGGATTTGCATGCATGAATAAAGTTCTGGTCCTGAATGGTCCAAACCTGAATCTGTTGGGCACGAGACAGCCCGAGATATACGGGCACACAACCTTGAAGATGATCGAAGACGCGTGCATCGCGCACGGCGCGTCCTGCGGTCTGGACGTGTCTTGCGTTCAGTCCAACCACGAAGGGGCGCTTGTCGATGCCATTCATGCGGCGCGGGGCGATTATCACGGTTTGGTTGTGAACGCGGGCGCGTATACGCACTCGTCCCTGGTGCTGATGGACGCGATATCTGCCGTCAACCTGCCGGTGGTCGAGGTTCATCTGACGAATATTCACGCGCGCGAATCCTACAGGCGCAAATCCTTCATTGCCCCCGTGGCGATCGGTCAAATCTGCGGGTTCGGTGCACAGGGCTACCTGTTTGCCCTGGATGCGCTGGCCGCCCATCTGCAGGAGAAGACGGACGGATGAGGCTGAGCGAGTATCTCCATTTTCTGAGCTATACCAAGACCCTGGAAGAGCTTTGGGATGCCCATTGCCGGCAAATGGCTGGATACGGTTTCGAGCGGCTGCTCTACGGCTATACCCAATACCGCACCGCTACGTCGCTGGGCGACCCCGAGGATTTCGTCATCCTCACCAATCATTGCGCGGACTATATCGACGGTTTCCTGCATTCGGGGCTCTACTTCCACGCGCCGATGCTGAAATGGGCGCTCGAACATGAAGGCGCCGCCAGCTGGAAGATGATCAACGACATGCTGGACCAGGGCGTCATGACCCCGCAGGAGCGCCGCGTCTACGAATTCAACCATTCCATGGGCGTGACGGCCGGCTACACCGTCAGCTTCAACTCGGTGTCGATGCGCTCCAAGGGCGCGATCTCGCTCTGCTTCAAGAAGGGGTGCGACCAGGAAGAGGTCGATGCCGTCTGGGCCGAGCACGGCGAGGACATCCTGTTGATGAACAACGTCGCCCATCTCAAGATCCTGACCTTGCCCTACAATGCGCCCAATCGAGCCCTGACGAAGCGGCAGCGCGAGGCGCTGCAATGGGTCGGTGATGGGAAGACAGTTCAGGACATCGCCTTGTTGATGGGGCTCACTTCGGCCACGGTCGAAAAGCACCTTCGATTGGCACGCGAAGCCCTGGCCGTGGAAACCACGGCGCAAGCCGTACTCAAGGCCGCCCTTCACAACCAGATGTTCGTCATGGAAGCCTGAATTCGGGCGACCATGACGGCGTGGGTTGCCGCATTACCTTAGGTAAGGAAATCATGACTACCAAATTCATGCTCTGCGGGGCATTCTTTTCACGTTCCGTGAGTGGTGGCTTTGGCCAGGGAACATGTGGGGCGGATCTTCGCAATACCGTGGCTCTCCGTCCGGTCCGGCAACGGGCGCCTATTTTTCGGCGTGTCTGAGTTGGAATTTTGAGGGGCCCTTCCATCCCCATCGTGCAGGGCCCCTCATCCATTTCCGAGACTTTGAATAGAGCGGCGGTACAGCCCGTCGCGCTGCGCGACAAAAAAACCGGCCGCAAGTCGGCGGCCGGTCGTGAAGTCTGGATTGTGCGGCCGAACCGGCTGCAATGCCCCGGGTCAGCCCTGAGCGGCCTTGGCAACCTCGGCCGCGAAGTCTTCCTTTTCGACGACGATGCCTTCGCCGACTTCCAGGCGCACGAAACCGGTAATGGTTGCGCCGGCCTCCTTGGCCGCGGCTTCAACCGTCAGGTCCGGGTTCACAACGAATTGCTGGTTCAGCAGGGTCGACTCGGCCACGAATTTCTTCATCCGGCCCTCGATCATCTTTTCGATCACCTGTTCCGGCTTGCCCGATTCCCGCGCAATGTCCATCTGAACCTGCTTTTCCTTCTCGACCACGGCCGGGTCGAGATCGGCTTCGGACAGGGCGGCGGGGTTCACTGCGGCGATATGCATGGCAACCTGCTTGCCGATGGTTTCGTCGCCACCCGAGAACGCGACCAAGACGCCGATCTTGCCCATGCCGGCCCCGGCCGCGTTGTGGACATAGGACACAACCTTGTCGCCTTCGATCTTGGACATGCGGCGCAGGGTCATGTTTTCGCCGATGGTCGCGATCTTGTCGGTGATGGTGTCGGCAACCGACTTGCCACCCAGATCCGCAGCGTTCAGGGCGTCAATGTCGCCCACGTTCAAGGCAGCCGCAGCGATGCCCGAGACCATCTCCTGGAACTCGGCATTCTTCGCGACGAAATCGGTCTCGGCGTTGACTTCGACAGCCACGCCCTTGCCACCGTCAACCACCACGGCAACCAGACCTTCGGCCGCGGTACGGCCAGATTTCTTCGCGGCCTTCGCCAGA
Organism: Ruegeria sp. BHSB196; assembly: GCF_059613135.1. Classification (NCBI taxonomy): domain Bacteria; kingdom Pseudomonadati; phylum Pseudomonadota; class Alphaproteobacteria; order Rhodobacterales; family Roseobacteraceae; genus Ruegeria; species Ruegeria sp. BHSB196. The sequence goes on along the minus strand of NZ_JBXWRY010000035.1, from coordinate 23,577 downwards.
CCCTTGGTGCGCAGCCAGTCCACCGCGGCCTCCATGTCGCCGCCGGTTTCGGTCAGGGCTTTCTTGGCATCCATCATGCCGGCGCCGGTCGCGTCGCGCAGTTCTTTTACCAGTGCTGCTGTAATTGCCATCTCTGGGCTCTCCTCAATTCAAACGGATTGGGGCAGGTCATACCCTGCCCCGCATGACATTTCGGTGACGGGCCGATCAGGCTTCTGCCGGGGCTTCCGACTCTTCGGTCACGGCTTCTTCCGCCGGGGCTTCTTCCAACTCGCCCAGGTCGACGCCTGCCGCGCCCAGTTGCGCCGACATGCCGTCCAGCGCCGCGCGCGCCGCCAGATCGCAATAGAGGGCGATCGCTCGGGCCGCGTCGTCGTTGCCGGGGATGATGTAGTCCACGCCATCGGGCGAGCAGTTGGTGTCGACAACGGCGACCACCGGAATGCCCAGCTTGTTGGCCTCGGCGATGGCCAGGGCCTCTTTCTTGACGTCGATGACGAACAGCAGGTCGGGAACGCCGCCCATTTCGCGGATGCCGCCCAGCGACGCCTGCAGCTTCTGCTGATCGCGCTCCATGCCCAGACGCTCTTTCTTGGTCAGGCCCTCGGCGCCGGCTTCCATGGTTTCGTCGATCTGCTTCAGGCGCTGGATCGACTGCGACACGGTTTTCCAGTTGGTCAGGGTGCCGCCCAGCCAGCGGTGGTTCATGTAGTACTGGGCCGACTTTTCGGCGGCCTCGGCGATCGGGGTCGATGCCTGCCGCTTGGTGCCGACGAACAGGATGCGGCCGCCTTTTGCAACGGTGTCGCGGATCGCCTGCAGCGCCTGATCCAGCATCGGGACGGTCTGTGTCAGGTCCATGATGTGGATGCCGTTGCGCGCGCCGTAGATGTAGGGCGCCATGCGCGGGTTCCAGCGCTGGGTCTGGTGGCCGAAATGCACGCCAGCTTCCAATAGCTGACGCATGGTGAACTCGGGAAGAGCCATGGTTGTTTTCCTTTCCGGTTTCTTCCTCGGCGGGGGTTTCAGAGCGGATGCTCCAACCGGCGGTCCGAACGGGGATGTCTCCCCCGAACGGGCCAAACCCCGCCTGCGGGTTTGAATGGCGCGCGTATACGGCAGGTTGGCCTGACGCGCAAGAGGCTAAACGCCCTTGTTTTGCGGACGCGCCAGCGCATGGGCATGGCGCACGGCGGCCTCGCAATGCGCCGCCAGCGCCTTTCGGTCGGCAAAGTCGCTGACCTTGGCCGGGGCGTGATAGATCAGTTCCACCCACCCTTGGCGCCGCGCCGCCAGGGTCTTCAAGAGATGTGGCCCAAAGTCCATGTCGCCCCACCAGCCATAGAACCGTTCGGGCTGACCGTCGGGCGCGTGAAAGATGACCGACACGGGTTGGACATGCATGATGTCCCGCAGGTGATCGGTGAAGAACGCGGCAAAGAGGGTCGTCTTGAACGGCAGAACCCTCAACCCGTCCGTCGAGGTGCCTTCGGGAAAGAACAGCAACTTGTGCCCGGCCTTCAGGCGTTCCTCGAAGATGCGCGTCTGTTCGCGGGCCTTGCGGCGGTCGCGTTCGATGAACACGGTTCCGGTGGAGCGGGCCAGCCAGCCGATGACCGGCCATTCGGCGACTTCGGCCTTGGATACGAAATAGACCCGCTTGCGCGCATTGAGTGCGAAAATATCCAGCCAGGATGAGTGGTTGGCGACGATTGCGCCACGTTCGGTCATCAATTCGCCGGATGTGCAAAGCCGGATGCCCAGGATACGGAACGCGTTTCGGGACACGAACTGTACGATGTAAGGCGTGAAGGGCCGCCGGATCCCGTAGATCGGCCGTTCGATCAGCCGAACCGCAAGCAGAACCAGAAGGCCGCCCAAAACCAGGGCCGCCAGCGGCAGACCCCGCGCCAGGACCAGCAGCCAACCGACGCGATCGATTTCGATGGGATCGGGATCGTCGTCGCTGGTCCAGGCCGGGTTCATCATCGCTGTTGCTCTCCACCATAGATCCGCCGCTGGCGGGCGTTCATGCGGGCCGTGTCCAGAACAAGGCAGACATCCGTGGTGTTGAACGCGCGGTCGATATAGGCGCCATCCCCCACGAAGCCGCCCAAACGCAGATAGGCCTTGATCAGGGCCGGAACTTCGAGCATCGCCCGGCGGCGGTCCAGCGCCTGCTTGGGCATCAGGTTCATGTTCACATAGTGATGTGGAAGCGCCCGAACCCGCAGCTCGGGCGGTGCCAGGTGATTGTGGTGCAACATCGACAGCGGCTGCGCCAGCGCGGCAACGTCCGTTCCGTGAAAGCTGGCGACGCCGAACATGATCTCGATCTCACGCTCGGCCACATAGGCCGCAAGCCCGTTCCATAGATGGTACATGGCTGTGCCGCCGCGATAGTCGGGATGCACGCAGGACCGCCCGAGCTCCAGCAGCTTTCGCCCGCTCTGCTTGAGAACACTCAAATCGTATTCATCTTCGGAATAGAACTGTCCCAGCGCCTCGGCCCGGTCGGACGGCAACAGGCGGTAGACGCCGACGACGGCGCCGGTGGCATCGTCGGTGGCCAGCATGTGGTCGAAATACGGATCAAAGCGGTCGCGTTCCAACCCGGCCTCGTGATCCACCATGGCCCCGCCGCCACCCAGTTCGCGCACGAAGACATGATACCGCAACCGCTGGGCCGCGCGCCGCTCGGCTTCGGTCTCGGCGAGCTTGACGGTAAATGACGTTCCGCGGTCCGGCATGTCCGCTCCCGTGTTCAGGCAAGTGTTGCACCGCAGCGCTGATACAGCACTCCTTCACGAAATGACAACACATCCGGCCGCACAGGAAGCGACGTTAACCAATCGTAAATCTGTTTTACGGATCAAAGACCGGCATCAGCGCAATGCGTGTGCCGTCGATCACCACTTTCCCATGATCGCGAAAGTTGACAGTGATCTTGCCGCCGATATTGGACTGTACCTGTCCAACGCCCCAATCGGGGAAATCGGGGTGGCGGACATACATGCCCGGTGCAAGAAAGGCATTGTGGTCTGTCATGTCCGGCTCACGAACTGGCGGTTGACGGATGCAACAGGAGGTATGCATGGGTGAAAGCAACGTCAACCTGGCCGCTCTGATCGGGTCGAGGATCTGTCATGACCTGATCAGCCCGATCGGCGCCATCACCAACGGGCTGGAATTGTTGGACATGTCCGGCGCCGTGCGCGGCCCCGAGATGGAGCTGATCGCCGGCAGCGTGGACAATGCCGGTGCGCGCATCCGTTTTTTTCGCATCGCGTTCGGCGCCTCGGACGATCAGACGCTCGGACGGACAGAAATTACCGGGTTGTTGTCCGACCTGACCCGGACCGGGCGTCTGAGGATTCATTGGGGGCCGGCCGACGCCAAGCCGCGCGGCCAAGTCAAACTCGCCTTTCTCGCCATATTGTGCTGCGAGGCGGCAATGCCCTTCGGAGGCTCGGTCGAAGTCGAATGCGATGCGGACACCTGGCGCGTCACCGGAACCTCAGACAAGTTGAACATAGACACAGAACTTTGGCAGGGTCTCAACGGCAGGCCCTTTCGGACCCGCATCACGCCTGCCTTGGTGCAATTCGCGCTGCTGCCGCCAACCGCAGCGGATCAGGCACGGCGCGTGCAGGCCGAAACCACCGCGACTCGTGTCGTTCTCCGTTTCTGAACGAAGTTGCTGACCGCCGGTCAGACCCGGGTGGTCCCGTTTCCACGCACGAGATACTTGAAACTGGTCAGCTGCGCTGCACCCACCGGGCCGCGCGCATGCATCTTGCCGGTTGCGATTCCGATCTCGGCCCCCATGCCGAATTCGCCGCCATCCGCGAATTGGGTCGAGGCGTTGTGCATCAGGATCGCGCTATCGAGCCGTTCAAAGAAACGCGCCGCGGCGGCCGCATCCTCGGTCATGAGGCAATCCGTGTGATTGGAGCCGTATTTGCGGATATGCGCGATCGCGGCGTCGATATCGGCCACAGGGCGCGCCGCGATAATGCTGTCCAGAAACTCCTTGCCCCAGTCGGCTTCGGTGGCCGGAACCGTGCCTTCGATGGCCAGGGCGCCTTCGGCGTGAACCTCGACGCCCGCCGCAAGCAAAGCGGCCACAACCTCGCGACCGATCGTCGATGCAACATCCCGGTGCACCAGCAGGCATTCGGCCGCCCCGCAGATTCCGGTGCGGCGGGTCTTGGCGTTGAGCACGACCTGAACCGTCTTCTCCAGATCCGCGGCCTTGTCGACATAGATGTGCACGATCCCTTCGAGATGAGCGAATACGGGCACCCGCGCCTCGCGCTGAACAAGCCCGACCAGGCCCTTTCCGCCGCGCGGTACGATCACGTCCACGAATTCGGTCATTGTCAGCAACTCCTGCACCGCCGCGCGGTCTCGCGTCGGAACCAGTTGGATCGCGTCCTCGGGCAGGTTCGCGGCCCTGAGGCCGTCGACCAAGCAGGCATGGATCGCGCCGGAGGAATGAAAGCTTTCCGAGCCGCCGCGCAGGATCACCGCATTGCCGGATTTCAGGCACAAGGCACCCGCGTCTGCCGTCACGTTCGGCCGGCTTTCGTAGATCACCCCGATCACGCCGAGCGGCGTGCGTACGCGCTGAATATGCAGCCCCGTGGGCATGTCCCATTCCGCCAGGACTTCACCCACCGGATCAGGTTGATCGGCCACGATACGCAGGCCATCCACCATGCCGCGAATGCGCGACTCGTCCAGCATAAGCCGATCCATCATGGCCGGGCTGAGACCTTTTTGGCGGCCATAGTCCAGGTCTTTGGCATTGGCGGCGATGATCCTGTCCCGATTGGTCCAGACCGACTCTGCCGCGGCGATCAGCGCCGCGTGTTTGCGTTCGGCAGACGCAAACGCCAGATCCCTGGACGCTTCCTTGGCACGTTCCCCCAGGTCGGCCATCACTGCCGGGATGTTGTCGAGGTCTTTCATGGCGCATGCCTTTCGGGTCAAGTCGGTGTGCGTCCTTTTAGCAGGAACAGACGTCAGAGCGCCATATCGTCGCGATGAATGAGCGCGGCGCGGCCCGGATAGCCCAGGATGCCTTCGATTTCCGACGATTTGCGTCCCTTGATCGCGTCCGCTTCCCGTGCGGTGTAGCGGCTCAAGCCCTGCCCCAGACGACGCGCCGCACGATCAAGGATCGCCACCGGATCGCCACGGCCGAAATCGCCGGTGACGCCCGTGATCCCGGCGGGCAGCAGGCTTTTGCCATTGGCCAGGGCCGCCGCCGCGCCGTCATCCACGACGATCTCGCCGCGCGGCTTCATCGCCGCGATCCAGCGTTTGCGCGCCGCCTGTGGATCCAGGGCCGCCGTGAACCAGGTACAGTTGGCTCCGTTTGCAAGGGATTTCAGCGGGTTGAGCGGCGATCCTTCGGTAATCGCCATCTCGCAGCCCCCGGCAGTCGCCATCTTGGCGGCCATCAGCTTGGTCCGCATCCCGCCTTTCGAAAGGCCCGAACCCGCATCCCCGGCCATCGCTTCGATTTGCGGCGTGATCCGCTCGATCACGTCGAAGCGGCGGGCAGAGGGGTCTTCGATGGGATTGGCGGTATAGAACCCGTCCACATCCGAGAGCAGGATCAACTGGTCGGCTCCGACCGTCACCGCTATCTGGGCCGCCAGTCGATCGTTGTCGCCATAGCGGATTTCGTCGGTCGCCACGGTGTCGTTTTCGTTGACGATGGGAACGACTCCCATACTCAGAAGTGTTTCCAGTGTCGCGCGGGAATTCAGGTACCTGCGGCGGTCCTCGCTGTCCTCCAGCGTCACCAGAACCTGGGCAGTCGTGATGCCGTGCGGCGCAAGGGCTTCTTCATAGGCGCGCGCCAATCGGATCTGGCCGACCGCCGCGGCGGCCTGCGACTTTTCCAGCGGCAGGGCCGAGACCGGCAGCTTCAACACACCGCGTCCAAGCGCGATGGACCCCGACGACACGAGAATGACATCGGTCCCGCGCCCCTTCAGGCCAGCCACGTCCTGCGCAAGCGATTGCAGCCATTCCTGGCGCAATTGGCCCGATTGCCGATCCACCAGCAACGCCGATCCGATCTTGACCACCAGCCGTCGGGCCGCCGTCAGGGATGCCACGTTTCGGTCTCCTCGACGGGTTTGTGGCGCAGACGGTCCTGATCGATGCGTTGCCGCAGCGCCCGCAACACCTCGGTTACGCCTTGGCCCGAAACACCGGACATGGTCATGACCGGGCCCTGAACCACACGCTCCAGTTCGGCGCGGGCATGGTCCAGTTCGTCCGCATCCAGCGCGTCGATCTTGTTCAGCACCGTTACGCGCGGTTTTTCGGCCAGGTGCCCGCCATAGGCTTCGAGTTCGTGAATGATGGTGCGGTAATCTTCGGCCACCGTCGCAGATGTGCCATCGACCAGGTGCAACAGCACCGAACACCGCTCCACATGGCCAAGAAACCGGTCGCCGATTCCGCGCCCCTCATGCGCGCCTTCGATCAGACCGGGAATGTCGGCCACGACGAACTCCACCCCGTCCACGCCGACGACCCCCAGATTGGGATGCAGCGTCGTGAAGGGATAGTCCGCGATCTTGGGGCGCGCATTCGATGTGGCGGCCAGAAAGGTGGACTTGCCCGCATTGGGCATGCCCAAGAGCCCCACGTCGGCAATCAGCTTGAGCCGCAGCCAGATCGTGCGTTCCACACCGGCCTGACCGGGATTGGCGCGGCGCGGGGCCTGGTTGGTCGAGGATTTGAAGTGCAGATTGCCGAACCCGCCATTGCCGCCGCGTGCCAGCAGGACGCGCTGGCCGATTTCGGTCAGGTCGGCCAGAACCGTTTCTTCGTCTTCATCGAGGATTTCCGTTCCTACCGGCACTCGCAAGACGATGTCGTCGCCGTCCTTGCCCGTGCGCTGTTGCCCGCGGCCCGGTTGACCGTTCTTGGCAAAGAAGTGCTGCTGATAGCGGAAGTCGATCAGGGTGTTCAATCCCTCGACCGCTTCGGCCCAGACCGAGCCGCCCTTGCCGCCGTCGCCGCCGTCAGGGCCACCGAATTCGATGAATTTTTCGCGGCGGAAGCTGACGCAGCCGCTGCCGCCGGCCCCGGACCGGATATAGACCTTTGCAAGATCGAGAAATTTCATGTCTGCTCCCTACTGCAAAGGCCGTGTCGGCCACAAGTCAGAGTTTTCGGCTATAGGTCCAGGTCGGCACAGTCGCGTTGCGTGCCACCGAAAAGGTCTCGGCGTCACCCAGATACTGAAACCCGCAATGAGTCAGGACACGCGCCGAGGCGGGATTGTCCTGAAAGACGCTGGCGAACATGGTGCTGTTGCCCAGCGGGTTCTCGCGAACAAGCGCCTCGACCGCCATCGAGGCGATGCCCGAATTCCAATAGACCGGCGCGACCCAATATCCGACTTCGGATTGGTTGCGGTCCATCCGTTCCAGCGAGATCAGGCCGATCAGTTCCGGGCCGTCGTCCCGGGTTGCATCCATTGCCCAGACATCTTCAGTCCGGTCTTCGGACATGGCCCGCCCCACGAAAGCCTCAACCGAACCGGGCGGCAGAGGATGTGGGATCGAAGTGGTCATCCGCGCCACGCGCGCATCGCTGGTGTAATGCTCGATCAGGCCCATGTCGGACCGGCGCAAGGGGCGCAGGTCGAACCGCTCGGTTTCGATGACCGGCTGATTGATTATTGTTTCCAACTTCATTTGCGTGTTCCTCCTCCGAACACCACGAAACTCACGTTCGCCGCAGCTTTCATCCGACTGGCAACCGTGACGTATTCACCCTTGCGACCCAGTTCAACCGCAGCGAAAGTGGCGATCCTCATCAAGCGCCAGGTTTCGTCGGGCCTGACACGGAGCATGACACCGAAGATTGTCCTTTTGCGGCGATACCGGTTGCGAAAAAGTTCAAAGCAGACATTCGAACGCCCATTCAAACTTCGGTGAAACGAGAAAGGGGACCGGCATCCTCTGCCGGTCCCCCTGAATTCTGATAGCCTTCCCGGGTCTCGGCTTACTCTGCGGCCTCCGCCACTGGCAGGACCGATACGAAGGTGCGGTTCTTGAGGCCCTTGTGGAACTTCACGGCGCCATCGATGGTTGCAAAGATGGTGTGATCCTTGCCCATGCCCACGCCCTGGCCCGGCCAGAACTTGGTGCCGCGCTGACGCACGATGATGTTGCCTGCAACGGCCGCCTGGCCGCCATACAGTTTCACGCCAAGGCGACGACCCGCGGAATCGCGGCCGTTTCGGGAGGAACCGCCAGCTTTTTTATGTGCCATTCTCTCTCTCCTTAGCCTTTGGCCAGCTCTTTGGCCTGCTCAACCCATTCGGGTTTCACTTTGATCGTTTCGATAGCAGCAATCTGCTCATCCGACAAGGCGGCCAGAGCGGCAAAGCTCTCGATACCGGCCTCGGCCAGCTTCTTGGCTGCGGCAGGGCCGACACCGGTGATCTTGGTCAGATCGTCGTCGGCGGCGGCGGCGGCCGGAGCCTCGACCTTGGTCGCGGCCTTCTTGGCGGGTTTGTCGGCCTTGACGGCTTCGCCTGCCGGAGCCAAGCCGGTTGCAGCCTTGACGCCCGACTTGTCCGCGCCCGAAGTCAGAATGTCGGTGATCTTGACCAGCGTCAGCTTCTGGCGGTGACCGACGGTGCGCTTCGAGCTGTGCTTGCGACGGCGCTTGACGAATTTGATGACCTTCTGGCCCTTGATCTGTTCCAGCACCTCGGCCTGAACGGCCGCGCCCTTGACAAACGGGGAACCGACGACCGGCGCATCACCGCCCAGCATCAGAACGTCGTTGAATTGAACTTTTTCACCTGCATCGGCAGCCAGTTTTTCAACGCGGACCAAGTCGCCCGCCTGAACCTTGTACTGCTTGCCGCCAGTCTTGAGGACCGCAAACATGCGTCTTTCCTTTTTTCTGTCGCGTTCTGTGGCCCCCGCGGGCGCGGGTGTTTCCGGTCTCGGACCGCCTCGAACAGCGCGCCCTTGCCTGGGCGAATGAAGTCCCGATCACGTTGACCGAGTCGAACAATAACGGAACCCGGCGCGGAGAGCCCGGCCGGGATGCGCGCTTATCCGTGCATTTCGGACGAATGTCAACCGGATTCGGACACTACAGATCCGTCGCGGTCAACGCGGCGGCCACCGCCAATCCGAGATCATATGAGATCCGGCCGTACATGCTTTCAAACCCTTCAAAAAGCGCCGTGTTCAAAGCCCGGCCAGCCCCGGTGCGCGAAAAGGCGATGTTCTCGCGCAGTTCGGCCTCGCTGAGCGGCTGATAGGCCATCAAGAGAAAGCCGAACAGCCAGGCGGTGGTTTCCGCGATCGTCGCGTCCTGCTGATCCAGAAGCTCCGACAGGATCGCGTCATCGTCGACAGGTCCGCCCTGCCCTGCGGCAAAGCCCCGGAAAAAGTTCAGATCGGCGCTGAAAGCCCCTTGCACGTTCTGCACCACCAGATCGTTGACGGTGATGTATTCCTCGACCAGCCGATACCGTGGATCGGTGCCGTCCATTTCTTCATACCGAAGCCGGGCAAGCTCCTCGACGGCGGGATCGGCAAAAGCCCGGCGGGCCGAGTTTTCAAGGCTGACGATGCGCTGCCCCAACGCGCTGCCAAAGAACACCGCGGCCTGCGCCAACTGTTCGCCGGTCATGTTTTGCTCCAGCGAGTGGCGCAGGGTTTCCGCCATCCGGGCCGGCGCGTAGATATCGCTTACCTGTTTCTGGAACTGCTGGCCCCCCTCTCCGCCCAGCATCTCGCGGTTCAGGTCGCGGCCATAGCTCAATCCCTCTTCGCGCAGGATTTCAACGACTTCGTCAAGCCGCATCGCTTGAGCCAGCTGATCCAGCGCCTCTTCGGCCGCAGCGCCGCCAGGCAGCACGAACATTATCAAAAGAAAGGTCTTGAGGAACCGCATCAGATGTCCTGGGCCGGATGCAGCTCGGCCATTCTCGCCGCCAGAACCTCGAACCGCTGCGCCATGATCTCGTACTGCACCGCGTTCAGCAGCTCATAGACTTCCTGCATCAGGGGGTGTTCCAGGGCCTCCACATAGGCATTCACATCCGCGTCCGAAAAATCCTTGTAGGTATAAGCCGCTCCGGCCAGCGCCGAGAGTTGCAGCGCACTGCGCAAGGCCATTTCGTTTCGGCCGAGCAAGGCCCGCAACTCGTCGGCATCGAATTTCAGATCGATGACCCCTGCCGCGCTGGCCGCCATCATGAACCGGAACTGGATCTCCTGCAGGGCCCGCAACGCCGTTCCGCTCGAATCGATGGCCCGGTTCATCCGTTTCAGGCTTTCAACACGCGGAGACCCCGCCTTGACCAACTCAGAAACGATGGCCTGGCCTTCCTGTTGCTTGCTCTCGTCATCCTCGATCATGTGCGAGGCGTTTTCGGCCTCCACCAGCCGTTGTCCCAGGTCCGAGGCGTAGAACTCCACCGCATGATCCAGCGCCTCGTCCCGCAGGGTCTGTTCCAGGATCGCGATCGCCGTTTCGCGCATCTGAGCGGTGTCAAAGACCTCATCGGTCAGCCGCTCCCACTGTGAGCCGAACGTGCCGGCATCGATCCCGAGCATCTCGGGCGCCGAGGCCGAATTCAGGGCGATGCTGTCCAGCGCCACGTCGAATCCGGTGGTGGTCAGAAACGCCTCGATCCGGTCGCGTTCGGCGGCCCCGATCGGAGCAGCGAACAGAACCAGAGAGGCAACGGCCAGCGCGAGCGGCGCGACAATCAGACGAAGTTGGTGTTTCATGGTTCATAGCCTAGGAGATTTCGCACCGCGGGCAATGGAAAATCCATCGCGTGGGCAATTCGGAAAAATATGCTTGCACCCCCCGGCGTTCCTCACTAAATCCCCCCCTCACAGACCCCCGCGGAGAGGTGCCGGAGTGGTCGAACGGGGCGGTCTCGAAAACCGTTGTGGGTGCAAGCCCACCCAGGGTTCGAATCCCTGTCTCTCCGCCACAAGCTCCTGGCTGCACCGGGTGTCACCGTTTCGAACCGTCTGAGGTTTGCCCGTCCCAAGCAAAAATCGATGGCGTGAGCGACATTCGCGTGTCGCTGAATCCCATGCTTTGCCGCGCAAGCCCCGGTTATCTATCGTGACATGGCCTTGCGGGCTTTCGCCCGTCACGCCAACAATTGCAGCGAGGTGCGAATGCCGATCGAACATGCTCCCTTCAGTCAGGCCGAATATGATCGGCGTCTGGCCAAGACCCGGCAGGCCATGTCAGATGCTGGGATCGACGTGTTGTTCGTGACCGATCCGTCCAACCAAGCCTGGCTGACCGGCTATGACGGGTGGTCGTTCTACGTGCATCAGGGCGTCATCCTCGGCCTCGAGGGCGCGCCGTTCTGGTGGGGCCGCATGCAGGACGCCAATGGCGCGCGGCGAACCGTGTGGATGTCGGACGACCGGGTGTTGGCCTATGCCGATCACTACGTTCAGTCCACCGAACGCCACCCGATGGAGGATCTGGCGCAGCACCTTCGCGCGCTGGGACATGAACGCGCACGGATCGGCGTTGAGTTGGAGAATTACTACTATTCCGCCAAGGCCCATGCCGTACTTTCGGCAAAGATGCCAAAGGCCGCGTTGATCGATGCGACCGCTCTGGTGAACTGGCAGCGGGGCGTGAAGTCCGAGGAGGAACTGGGCTTTATTCGCAAGGCGGCCCGGATCTCGGAAAAGATCGTGCGCCTGGCGCTGGACAGGGCCGAGCCCGGGCTGCGCAAGAACGAGTTGGTGGCCGACATCGTCCGGGCCGGGATCGTCGGCGTCGGCGAAATCTGGGGCGATTACCCGGCTATCGTGCCGCTGACGCCTTCGGGGCGCGATGCGTCGGCGCCACACTTGACCTGGAACGGGAACGCGATGAAGGCGGGCGAAATCACTTTCTTCGAACTTTCCGGCTGTTACCGCCGCTATCACGCGCCGCTTTGCAGGTCGGTGTTTCTGGGCAAGCCGCCGCAACGCATGATCGATGCATCCCAGGCTTTGAATGCCGGTTTGGAGGCGGGCCTGGATGCTGCGCGCGCCGGCAATCGCGCCTGCGACATCGCAAACGCGCTGGGTGCGGAACTGGCCAAGGTCGGTATCGAACGCGGCGCGCGCTGCGGCTATCCGGTGGGCCTGAGTTATCCGCCGGACTGGGGGGAGCGCACGATCTCGCTGCGGCCCACGGATGATACCGTGCTGGAGCCGGGCATGACCTTTCATTTCATGCCGGGGCTGTGGCTGGATGATTGGGGTCTGGAAACCACCGAAACCATCGTGATCCAGGGCACCGGCCCGGCCGAAGCGTTGTGCAATGTCGAACGCAAGCTTTTCGTGAAGGACTGATCGATGCACCGGCTGGATGAGACGCGGCGGATCCTGGAAAGCCTGATCGGGTTTCCCACGGTTTCGTCGGACAGCAACATCGACATGATCCTATATCTTGCGCAACGGCTCACGGATGCGGGGGCGGATGTCGAAATCTGGCAGGACGACACCGGCGCCAAGGCCAATCTGTTTGCCACCTTCGGACCTCAGCGCGATGGCGGTCTGGTCCTGTCGGGACATTCCGACGTTGTGCCCGTGGCCGACCAGAACTGGTCCACGGACCCGTTCGCGCTGGTCGAACGCGACGGCAAGTGGTTCGGGCGCGGCACCTGCGACATGAAAGGGTTCATCGCAGCCGCCATCGCCATGGCACCGGAACTCGCCGCCGCCAAGCTGCGCCGCCCGGTGCATTTCGCCATCACCTATGATGAGGAAATCGGCTGTTTCGGGGCCCGCGCGCTGGCCGAAACCCTCCGCGCCCGCCAGATGCGCCCCGCCCTGGCGATTATCGGGGAACCCACGGGGATGCGCGTGATCGACGGGCACAAGGGCTGCTGCGAATACACGACACGTTTCACCGGTCTGGAAGGCCATGGCTCTGCTCCGGATCGCGGGGTGAATGCCACGGAATACGCAGTGCGCTACGTGGCCCGGCTGCTTCAGCTGAGCGCCGAGCTGCGCGCTCGCGCCCCGGCGGACAGCCGGTTCGATCCGCCCTGGACCACCCTCAACACCGGGGCTCTCGTCGGCGGAACGGCGCATAACGTCATCCCCGGCGCGGCCCGTGTCGATTGGGAAATGCGCCCGGTTCAACCTGCCGACATGCATTTCGTCAAGGAGGCGCTGGAGCGTTATTGCGCGCAGGAGCTGCTGCCCGAAATGCGCGCCGTACACCCCGGCGCGGCCATCGAAACCGAGGTCATCGGGGAAGTGGGGGGACTGGAGCCGATGCCCGACAACCCGGTGCGAGACCTGTTGATGGACCTGACCGGCGCAAACTCGGCAGACGTGGTGTCGTTCGGCACCGAAGCGGGAATATTCCAGGGTCTGGGCATGAGCGTCGCGGTCTGCGGTCCCGGTTTCATCGAACAGGCGCACAAGCCCGATGAATTCGTGGCAATCGAGCAGGTTGCCAGGTGTCTGAACATGCTTGAACGGCTTGTCGCGCGGCTGGTGTGATCGACCGCCGCAGGGTTGCCGCTTGCATGTCAGGCCGCGGGATAATGTGCAAAGACTTCGGCGGTACCGTCCTTGCGGATCAAGAACACGTCATAGGCCTCCCGTTCGCTTTCCGGTCCCATGCCCGGCGAACCGATGGGCATGCCCGGCACCGCAAGTCCCAGCGCGTCGGGGCGTTCCTCGATCACTCGACGAATGTCCGCCGCGGGAACATGCCCCTCCACGATATAGCCGGCGATTGCGCCGGTGTGGCAGGACATCATGTCTTCGGGAATGCCTGACGCGATCTTGTGGCTGACCAGATCCTCCCAGCTCACGTTCCGGACGTCGATTTCGAACCCGTCGCCTCGCAGGATGTCGATCCAGGCGCCGCAGCAGCCGCAGCCGGGATCTTTCAGAACCTCCATCGCAAGCTGTCCCGATGCCGAAGCCGGAAACGCGCCCATGGCGAAGGAAGCCGGGATGCCGGCCAGTACCGCGCGTCGGGTCAAGTTCAACATGAAATGCGTCCTTTCTCTTTGTGGCCGAGGCCGGGAATCCCATACGACTGCTGCCTAGTCGGGCATGTGGCCTTGTGCCATGACATAACTCAAGTCCGCCGCGTTGCCGGAGCGCGCCCCAGATCTTCCAGGATCGGGCAATCCGGACGGTCGTCGCCGGCACAGCGTTCGACCAGGTGGGCCAGCGTGGCCCGCATCGCCCTCAGACCGTCGATTTTTTCGTCGATCTGACGCAGGTTTTGTTCCGCAATCCGCTTCACATCCGCACTGGCCCGATCCTGATCTTCGTAGAGCGCAAGCAGACTGCGGCAGTCCTCGATGGTGAAACCCAGAGAGCGCGCCCTGCCGATGAAGGCCAGCTTGTGCAGATCCCTGTCATCGAAATGGCGATAGCCGTTGGCGCCGCGTCTTGGTTTGATGAACCCGATATCCTCATAGTAGCGGATCGTTTTTGCCGGAAGGCCCGACCGTTCGGCAACGTCACCGATATTCATCTGTTCCTCCATCCCCTAGCCGACCGGCGCGGTTTTCAGGTGGCCCGGTCTCATCCCCGCAGTCTCGGCGCCCGAATGCTGTGCCGGCGCGACCCATTTCAGGCGCAGCGCGTTGAACAGGACGAAGACGCTCGACATCGCCATTGCGCCGGCCGCCAGAACCGGCGACAGCAGCGGCCCGCCGAACGGATACAGGAGACCGGCCGCCACCGGGATCAGCAACGTGTTGTAGCCGAAGGCCCAGAACAGGTTCTGCCGTATGTTCCGCATGGTCCTGCGGCTCAGATCCAGCGCGTTGACCACCCCGTTCAGATCGCCCGAGATCAGGACGACATCCGCCGCCTCGATCGCAACATCCGTGCCGGTGCCGATCGCAATGCCGACATCGGCCGCCGCCAGGGCGGGCGCGTCGTTGATTCCGTCCCCCACAAAGGCCAGTTTGGCACCTCCCCGCCGCAGCCCGTCAAGCGCCGCCACCTTTCCATCGGGCAGCACTTCGGCCACCACGTGGTCGATCCCGAGATCGGCGGCAATCGCGCGGGCGGTCGCGGCATTGTCGCCTGTCACCATGGCGACCTGCAGCCCGAGATCATGCAGCGCCGCGATTGCGCCGGGCGTCGTGGGTTTGGTCGGGTCGGCCACTGCGACAATCGCAGCGATGCGTCCGTCGACAGCGGCAAACAAAGGCGTCCGCCCCTTTTCTGCCAGCGTGCGTCCATGGCGTTGGAAGTCACCCAGTTCGATCCCCTCCTGCGCCATGAACCGGTCGGCACCGATCAGGATCCCGCGCCCTTCCACCTTACCGCGCACACCGAACCCGGTGTCCGATCCGAAGTCTTCGACCGGCGGCAATGACAGCCCGCGGACCTCCGACGCACGGACGATCGCCGCCGCTATTGGATGCTCGGACTTGGCCTCGACCGCGGCGATCAACCGGATCACTTCGGTTTCCCCGAAACCTTCGGCCGGGATCACATCCGTCAATTCCGGCTGTCCGGCCGTCAGCGTGCCGGTCTTGTCGAACGCGACGACGCCTGTTTCCTGCATCCGCTGCAGCGCGTCGCCTCGGCGGAACAAGACCCCAAGCTCGGCCGCCCGCCCGGTGCCGACCATGATCGAGGTCGGTATGGCAAGCCCCATGGCACAGGGACAGGCGATGATCAGCACGGCAACTCCGGCGACCAGAGCGTGACTCAGCGCCGGCGCGGGGCCGAAAAGCAGCCAGACCGCGATGGTCAGCCCGGCCACAGCCATGACGGCCGGCACGAACCAGGCCGTGATCCGATCCACCACGCCCTGGATGGGCAGCTTGGTGGCCTGCGCCTGTTCGACCATGCGGATGATCTGGGCCAGCATCGTGTCCGAGCCGACCTTTTCCGCGCGAAATGTGAGCGTGCCGGTGCCGTTGACGGTCCCGCCCACCACCATTGTGCCCGCGGCCTTTTCGACCGGCACGGGCTCTCCGCTGATCATGCTTTCATCGACATAGGACGTTCCGGAAAGAACCTCGCCATCGACCGCGATCTTTTCTCCGGGGCGGACGTGCACAATGTCACCCACTACGATTTCTTCGATTGGGCGCTCGCGGACCTCTCCATCACGTTCGACGCGCGCCGACCTGGCTTGAAGACCCATCAGGTTCCGGATCGCCGCGCCGGCGCGACCCTTGGCCCGGGCTTCCATCCAACGGCCCAGCAAGATCAGCACGACGATGACCGCCGCCGCCTCGAAATAGACATGCGCGGTGCCAGGGGGGAGAACGCCGGGGGCGAATGTCGAGACCAGCGAAAACCCATAGGCCGCCGTCGTTCCGAGCGCGACCAATGAGTTCATGTCGGGCGCACCTCGAAACAGCGCCGGAAAACCCTTGGAGTAGAACTGCAGTCCCGGACCGAACAGAACCACCGTGGTCAGAACGAATTGCAGATAATGGCTGTTCTGGAGCCCGATCGACTGCGCCACGACATGGTGTAGGCCGGGAATGAGGTGCCCGCCCATCTCGATCACGAAGACGGGCAGCGCAAACAATGCCGCCAGCAGGGTGCGGCGCGCAAGCATGCGTATTTCGTCGGTCTTGTGTCCGTCGTCGCGTTTGGAGCCGGTGCGCTCCACGGTCGCAGGGTAGCCGACCGCCGCGGCCAACTGTGCAACCGCCTCTGGCGTCGTGAGTCCGGTCAGATAGCGAATGGTCGCGGTTTCGGTCGCGAGGTTCACCGTGGCGTGCACCACACCGTCGCCTGCCGAAAGGGCGCGTTCCACCCGATTGACGCAAGAGGCGCAGGTCATGCCCCCGACCTTGAGCAGAACGTCCTCGGTCAAGGCGGGGTATCCGGTTTCGTCCAGAGCCTTGGCCAAACCCGCTTCCGTCGCCGGCGGCGCGAACTCAACCTGTGCGGTTTCGCTGGCCAGGTTGACCGAAGCGGAGAGGACACCCGGCATACCGGCAAGCGCCCTTTCGACGCGCCCGACGCAGGAGGCGCATTTCATGCCTTCGATCTTCAACCGCACGTGCCGGGACATCGCAACTATCCGTCCATATTGCTTCGATGGAACAGATAAGGGTTCCAGCAACTGGAAGGTCAAGGCCTGGGCAGCGTTTCCGTGAGGCCGCGGAATAAGAACCTGGCGGGCTATTCCCTATTCCGTGCGGGCGCGCAGGCTGTCGATCAATTCCTGGTCCACGTCCAGCTGCTTGTCGGCCTCATCCAACGTGCGCCGGTCAAGGTGCTGCGGGTGAAGGTCGAGATCCTTGGAGAATGCTTTAACAATGACCTTCATCGCCTTGATACGCGCATATTTTTTGTTGTTGGATGGAATGACGTGCCATGGCGCGAGTTCGGTTGAAGTCATGGCGAGCATTTCGTCCACGGCCACGGCGGCGTCCGCCCATTTTCCGCGGTTTCTGAAATCCTCATAGGTCAGCTTCCAGCGTTTCATCGGATTGCGCAGCCGCGCCTCGAACCGGCGCATTTGCTCTTCCGGAGAGATGTGGAAGAAGAACTTGACGATGCGTGTGCCGTCATCGACCAGCATCCGTTCGAAGTCGTTGATTTCGCGGTATGCCGCGCGCCAGCGCGACTCGGGCGTAAGCTGTTCGACCCGCTCGACCAGCACACGGCCGTACCAGCTGCGGTCAAAAACGGAAATGGCGCCTTCGGGCGGCAGTCTTTCCCAGAACCGCAACAAGTAGTGGCGGTTGAGATAGTAATTGCGCGGCGCGCCGATCGGCCAGACCTTGAAGCTGCGGGGATCGAACGCCTGGCTGATGCGCCGGATCGTGCCGCCTTTGCCGGCGGCATCCCAGCCTTCGAACACGATCACGCCCTTGGCGCCGTGATACAGAAAGGCTTGTTGGATGATTGCCAATTGCGCCTGAAGATTCACCAATTGATCGAGATATTTTCGACCGTTCAGTTGCTTGCTCAGGTCGGCGTCCGCCAGTCTGGGCGGGCGTTTCTTGGTCATGGAACCTCCGAATCTCGGGCGTCAAAAGCGGCCGGGTGTCCACGCCTAGCCGATCCCGGTGCGAGATTCCTTGAGGTAAATCAACGCGAAAAAAAAGACCGGGCACAAGGCCCGGCCTCTTCTGACACGCTGAAACTCTGTCAGGCGCGGCGACGGCGCGCGCCGCCACGGCGGCCGCGGGCCTCACCTTCGGCCCCGTCCGCCGACGGCGCCTTGTTGAATTTGATCCATTCGCCACCATGGGCGTCGTTGTTCATCAGCAGGTTGGCGGCGCGGATCGCCTCCATCTCCTTGCCTGCGCGCGGTTTGGTCGAGCCCATGCCGAACATCTGCACGAAGGTCTCGTCTTCCATGCCGTCAGGCAGGACGATCCCGGCGGCGGCCACTTCGGCTTTCTTCTCTTCGATCTTCTTCTTGGTCACCGGCAAGGCCACCGGGTTCATGATCGCCGAGGTCATGCCCGCCGCAATCGCCATCGGCAGGAAGGCGTTGTTGATTCCGTGGCGGTTCGGCAGGCCGAACGAGATATTGGAGGCGCCGCAGGTTGTATTCACGCCCAGCTCTTCACGCAGACGCCGCACCAGTGCAAAAACCTGCTGACCGGCAGTCGCCATGGCCCCGATCGGCATCACCAGCGGATCCACCACGATGTCATGGGCCGGGATGCCGTGATCGGCGGCGCGCTGCACGATTTTCTTGGCGACCTCGAAGCGAACGTCGGGGTCTTCCGAAATCCCGGTGTCGTCGTTCGAGATCGCGACAACCGGCACGTTGTACTTCTTGACCAGCGGCAGCACCAGATCCAGCCGCTCTTCCTCGCCCGTGACCGAGTTCAGAAGCGGACGACCCTCGGCTGCGGCCAGGCCGGCCTCCAAAGCGCCCGGAACCGACGAGTCGATGCACAGCGGCACATCCACCAGCCCCTGTACCAGTTCGACCATCTTGGTCATCAACGGAGGTTCGGTTTCGTTGGGGTTGGGGTTCGAATTGTAGACCACGCCCGCATTGATATCGAGGACGGTTGCCCCGGCAGCGACCTGCGCCAGCGCGTCCTTCTCGACGGTCGAGAAATCGCCCGCCTCCAGTTCGGCCGCGAGTTTCTTGCGACCGGTCGGATTGATCCGTTCGCCGATCACGCAGAACGGCTCGTCAAAGCCCAGGACGGCGGTTTTTGTTTTTGATTCTACGACTGTACGGGTCATGTCCGTTCCTTAAGCGTTTGCTGGCTTTGCCGAGGCGCCGCCATTTTCGATGGCCCAGTTGGCATTGGTCTTGATGCCGCCAAGCGGGAAGAAGTGCACGTTGGTGATGTTGAAATCGGGGTTGGCCGCCTTGTGTTCGGCCAGTTCGGCGATCACGTCGGTCGGCTCGTAGGGCAGCAGCAGCTTCGACACGTCCATGGCGCGCTTCTGAAGCACCTTCAGCGACGGGCCGACGCCGCAGGCGATGGCGAACTTGATCAGTGTCTGCAGCTTGGCCGGGCCGGCTATGCCGATATGGATCGGCAGGTCGATGCCGGCCGCTTTCAGGCCATCGGCCCAGGAGATGATCGGCTTGGCGTCAAAGGCGAACTGGGTGGCGAGCGCCATCTCGGCATCGGTGCGCGCGCTGAATTCCTGTTTCCAACGCAGCGCCGCATCCACGTTCCTGCGCGAGCCGTCGGGGTCGATGTCTTTGTTGCCCTCGGGGTGGCCGGCCACATGCAGACGCTTGAACCCGGCCTTGTCGAACAGGCCGGTCTCCATCAGCTGCATCGAGCTGTCGAATTCGCCATGCGGTTTCTCGACGCCGCCGGCCAGCAGCAACGCCTGATCGACGCCCGCTTCGCCCTGGTACATGGCGATCCAGTTTTCCAGCGTGGCCGCGTCCTTGATGATCCGCGCCGGGAAATGCGGCATCACGGGGTATCCCTCGGCCGCGATCCGCTTGGCGGTCTTGACCATGTCCTCGATCGGGGTGCCCTCGATATGGGCGATGTAGACGCGCGTGCCTGCGGGCAGCAGGTCGCGGAAATCCTCGACCTTTTCGGCGGTGCGCGGCATCACCTCGATCGAATAGCCCTGCAAGAAGGCTTCGACGGTCGGGTTCACCGGGGCCTTTTCGGCCACATCACGTTTCTTGAAGTTCAGCAGAGCCATTGCGGCCTCCCAAAAAAGATTGCGGGCCTATGCCCAACCGTCATTCGCGATCAGCGCCTTGATCCGGTCCTGATCGTATTCCGCCTCCAGACGCCGGGCCTGGGTTTCGGCGATTTCGGACGGATCGCCTTCGACCTCGAACGGGGCCGCCTTGCGCCACTCCGCCAGATAGGCATCCGTTTCCGCCGCTCCCACCTTCATCGCCGCGCGGTCGATGGCCTGTTCGAAACGCTCGGGCAACTGCTTCTTGGCCCCGCGCCGGCCTTTTCCGACGATGACCTGGGCGGGTATGTCGCGCCAGTAGACGATGGTGACTTCGGGCATACCGGTTGATTCCTCCTGACCTGGTGACGCGGTTCTAAACTTCAATCTGCGACCGGGTCGGTCGGATTTCGACACCTGCCGCATTCGCAGCGACCTTTTCGCTTGCCTCAGGATACGGCAGGTCCGTTTCGGATATCCACCGGGCCTGCCGCTCAAAATTTTCATGACCATCATGAGCCGCTTGCGCGACGCAAAGGTGCATCCTATGGTCAAGGTAACTCGAAATCGGAGGGCGTGTAGTCATGGCGCCCAAGCGTCCCAAAGGTGCGGGCGCGTTCCCGAGGGCGGTCGAAAGCCCCGCGCCAAGCAGGCCCGATCCGGATGCGCTTTATGCCGCGCTGGATTTGGGTACGAACAGCTGCCGCATGCT
Organism: Ruegeria sp. BHSB196; assembly: GCF_059613135.1. NCBI lineage: Bacteria > Pseudomonadati > Pseudomonadota > Alphaproteobacteria > Rhodobacterales > Roseobacteraceae > Ruegeria > Ruegeria sp. BHSB196. Next base: position 2,736 of record NZ_JBXWRY010000035.1, on the reverse strand, counting down.
GATTGCCCAACCCAAGGGCAGCGGGTTTCATGTGGTGGACAGTTTCTCCAAGTCCGTGCAGCTTGGCGCCGGACTGGAAAGGACCGGACGTCTGTCGCGGTCGTCGATGTCGCGCACGGTGCAGGCGCTGCGGATCTGTCAGCAGAAACTTAAGCGCAACAAGGTGACGCGCATGCGTCTGGTGGCGACCGAAGCGTGCCGCCGGGCCAAGAATTCGCGCGACTTCATCCGGCAGGTGAAGCGCGAAACCGGCCTTACGCTTGAGATCATCGAACCCGAGGAAGAGGCGCGCCTGGCGGTGATCTCCTGCGCGCCGCTGGTCAGCACCAAGACCGAGCAATTGCTGGTGGTCGATATCGGCGGCGGTTCGACCGAACTGGTCTGGATCGATTTGTCTTCCGTGCCCCGCCGCGACCGGCCGTCCGCGATCATGCGGTTGCACAACGGGTTTCACGCAGTTGACAGCCCCTTTCCCGCCGCCAAGGTTGTGGACTGGATCAGTGTCCCCCTCGGCGTGGCCACGCTGCGCGACCAATTCCACGATGTCGAAAACGACGCCGCCCGCTTTGCCCTGATGAGCTGGTTCTTCGAGGAGAACCTGGCCGATTTCGCCCCGTACAAGGACGAACAGGCCCGCGAAGGGTTCCAGATCGTCGGCACCAGCGGCACGGTCACGACCGTTGCCGCCTCGCATCTGGGCCTGAAGAGGTATGACCGCACGAAGGTGGACGGGCTGCGCATGACCAGCGATCAGATTGACAAGGTGATACGCGGCTATCTAGAACTCGGCCCTCAGGGCCGCCGCCGCGATCCGCGCATCGGCGAAGACCGGCAGGCCCTGATCATGTCCGGCTCGGCGATCCTGCAGGCGCTCTTGCGGCTTTGGCCCACCGACCGCCTTTCGGTGGCGGATCGGGGACTGCGCGAGGGGCTGCTCTACGCCCAGATGAGCGCGGACGGCGTGTTGGAGGACGGACCGTTCTGATGGCGAAGACACCGACGGGCAAGAACACCTCGGGTCGCGGGCAGCGCGACCTGAAGGTCAAGGTCAGAACCGCGCGGGGGCGCAAGCTCAGTTCGACGCGGTGGTTGCAGCGCCAACTGAACGACCCCTACGTCAAACGTGCGAGGGCCGAAGGCTATCGGGGGCGCGCCGCGTTCAAGATCATGGAACTGGATGACAAGTACCGCTTTCTCGTTCCCGGTGCTCGGGTGGTCGATCTGGGCTGTGCGCCCGGCGGCTGGTGCCAGGTTGCCGTCAAGCGGGTGAACGCACTGGGTGAAAAGCCGGGCAAGAAGGTCGGCACGGTCCTTGGTGTCGATCTGCAGGAGGTCGAGCCCATTGCAGGAGCCGAGATCCATCAGCTGGATTTCATGGCTGACGATGCCGATGAGCAGGTCAAGCAATGTTTGGGCGGCAAGGCTGACGTGGTGATGTCCGACATGGCCGCGGCGTCCTCCGGTCACAAGCAGACCGATCACCTGCGCATCATCGCCTTGTGCGAGGCTGCAGCCTATTTCGCATTCGATGTTCTGGAACAGGGCGGAACCTTCGTCGCCAAGGTTCTGGCGGGCGGCGCCGAGGGTGATCTTCAGAAACTGCTCAAGCAGAAGTTCGAGAAGGTGGCGAATGTGAAACCCGCCGCCTCCCGGTCGGACAGTTCGGAAAAATTCGTGGTCGCGACTGGATTTCGCGGCTGAGGCTCAGGCCGTGCGCAACGAATCCTGCTCTTTCCCGAAGGACGCGATCGCCGATTTCTGCAAGCGGAGAATGCGCTCGTCCTCGATTTTCGGCAACGTGGCCTCCGTCAGCGGCATGTCGGGCTTTGCCGACAAATCATTGTAGCGGAGGAGGGAGAAGAGTTGGGCATGACGCCCCAACGACGTTTTTTCGAACATGGCACACCTATTAAAACGACTGGGCGCAGAACCGCCCTGCGTTTACCCGTAGCGAACCAAATCGGCATTTTTGGGTCGGAATTGTGGCGGGATTATGGCGCGCCCAGTCGCAACTCTTGGGCCAGGCTCAACACTGCGGGGTCGTCTGGAATGAAGCCGATGGCCTCGCGGAAGACCTTGCGCGCTTCGCCGGGACCGCCGCGAATATGCGCCAGTTGAATGAGTATCGGCCAGGCCTCGGCGCGTTGCGGATCCATGGTCACGACCTCGCGGAAGGCGCTTTCCGCCGCCCGCGCGTCCCGAAGGGTCAGCGCCATTCCCCCAAGCACCAGATGGGTTTCGGGAAAGTCGAGCCTGCTTGACAGGGATCGCTGCCAGTCGGCCATCCCCTCTTGCACCAATACGCCTTGGCTGGGGGTCAGGGCCTCCGGCGGCACGGTCAGAAACTCCTTGGCCGCAGAGATTCGCACGGCTCGCGCCGGGTCTTGCAGCAAGGGTAGCAGCCGGGCGATCCGATCTTCTGCGGGTGCCGCGCGCTGCAACGCCGCCGCGCTGGACCGAACCAGGGGATCGGCGTCGGACAGAAGTGGCGCGGTCTGCACAGCCGCATCGGTATCGGCCACCGGCTGCATCAAGTAAAGCGCCGTGGCGCGCACGATTCCGGCCTGCGCGGGATCGAGCGCCAGGGCGAGCAGGTCCGGCCCGGCGGCCTCCGGCGCTTGGATGGCTTGGGCAAAACTGTCGCCGTAGTGCGGCCCGCGGCGCAGAGAGTCGGGGAACCATTCCGCGATACGGTCCGCGGCCCATTGCTGGCCTTCGTCCGCGTGGCAGTCGGTA